>JAZRWV010000158.1:0-7203 GCA_045599925.1 Myxococcota bacterium | reverse complement strand
GGCGTATTGGCCGAATGGCCAATAGCCATGCCCCTTAAAACCCTCACCCCCGTCCCCTCTCCCAACGGGCGAGGGGGGGAATTTGCATGGCGTATTGGCCGAATGTCCAATAGCCATGCCCCTTAAAACCCTCACCCCCGTCCCCTCTCCCAACGGGCGAGGGGGGGAATTTGCATGGCGTATTGGCCGAATGTCCAATAGCCATGCCCCTTAATTATTCTTCGTCTCGTCGGGATGATAGCGATAATTATGTTTGACGAGTTTTCGTTCAGTGAGTGTTGTTTTAGGCAGATTTTCTGCGTCATTGACAAGATTTCGCACAGCGAGCTGTTTGTATGGCAGGCCGTCTTCGAGACAATGGCGTTCGCGAGTTGAAAGCGTCCAGGTTTCGTGGCCCGGAACATCGGAGATATCGACGAATTCAAAGCATGGAGAAGCTTTGAGATACTCTTCGACAGCCTCGAAATAATCGAGCACATCGGTTTTCAGAACGAAATAGCCGCCGGGTTTGAGGAACTGATGAGCGGTTTCGAAAAAAGAATCGTCGAGCAGGCGGCGGCGTGCATGACGGCGTTTCCACCACGGATCCGGGAAAAGGACATAAATCGCATCGACTGTATTTGGACGAAACAGAACCGGGAGCGCAAGCCGGGCGTCCGCATGAATGACATGTCCGTTGGAAAGGCCTTCGCGTTCGAGTTTGCGAGCAGAAACCTTGCAAAGAGATTCCTTGAGCTCAATGCCGAGAAAAGAAACGTCGCGACGGCCACGCGTCAGGCCGAGAAGAAAGCAGCCGCGATTTGAACCGATTTCAATTTCAGCAGGAAGCGGAATAGGATTTTCGTTCGACCATTCCACAATGCGTTTGATTTCATCCGAACGATATTGAAGCACTTCATCGGGAATATAAGGTCCATAAGGTTCTTTTTTGAGTTCAAGCCAGTCGGGATTCAATGGCGTCATATTTATTTTCCTGTCGGGTTAGAGAATCATTTGGGAGCAGCGATGATGGGCAAAAGTTTTTGAGCTGCAGACTGATTGGCATGAGAAACGACCGAACCGGTTTTAGTTGGCGTTGGGGCCGCATTTTTATCAGTATTTGCTGTATCCGAATTATCCAGAGGGCCATCAGTAACAGCCGTGACAGCTTCATCGGTAACCGGAACAGTTGGTGCAAAGAAACCAGCCACAGACCAGCTAAATTTTTGACCAAAAAACAGAATAAGAAACAGACAGATGCACATGATGATGAGCGTCGGGAGCTTATTCTGGAGTTTTGTTTTTTTATATTGATCGCGTTTTCGCATAAAACCATCGAATTCCGAGCTTACGTACGAGAAAACTCCGAATCAGTCCCCGTTGTTTTCCTCATCGGGATGTCTGGTTGAAAGGAGAATAAACTCAGGAAGTTCCTTCATTGGAGCATATTTCGGTGTGACGACGACATCAATGGCAATACCCTGTTCGACTTCATTCACGATAGCCGTCGGCACGAGCAAATTCATTGTTGCATTATTTTGTCGCATTTTTGCACGAGCATAGACGTGATTGAGACGTTTAATAAGGATGGTACGCACATTTCGAATGAGAAATGCGGGTTCCTTATTTGCCGTACCGAAGGGACCAAGCTGTTCGAGGTACTGATTCTGCCAGAGTTTCAGGAGTTGAGGAATCGTGGCTTCAGCATCGATATCGAGACTTCGTCGAGGTGCCGCCATGGATGAAAATGCGCTTGATGCGAATTTTTCGAGTCTCATGGAGAGCTCGGGAATGAGTTCAGCTTTAAGGTTGATGCCGGCTGCACTGTGATGACCGCCGAAATCATCGAGCAAGTCCTTGCAACTCGTAAAGGCATCGAGAATGCTGAAGCCTTCCGGGCTTCGAGCAGAACCGCGACCTTTTCCATCGGCTATCGAAATGACGACAGTTGGTTTATAGAATTTATCGAGAATGCGGCTGGAAATAATGCCGAGAATCCCCTGCTGCCAGTCTTCGTGTGCAATGACGATGATTTTTCGGCCTTCGAGGACCTGCTGCTGAGCCATTGCAGTGGCTTCGTTGATCATTGCAGCTTCAGCATTCTGGCGGAGATGATTGTAATTTTCGAGGCTTCTTGCGATAGTTTGAGCAGTTGTGTAGCGATATGCGGTCAGCAGTTCGACACATTCATTAGGATCACCCATACGGCCAGCGGCATTGATTCGCGGTGCGAGTCGATAACAAATCGTGCGTTCGGTGATGTAACGTTCATCGGCACCGACGTCACTCAAAAGAGCCGCAATGCCACTTCTCTTTCGTTTTCGAATCACATCCAGGCCGACCGAAACAAACATTCGATTCTCGCCCAACAAAGGCACGACATCTGCAATGGTTCCGAGGCAAACGAGATCGAGCATGTCGATGAATTCGGGAACGGCGAGGTCAAGTTTTTCGTAGATATGACGGGCTTTTGCATCGAGAACGAGAGCATGAACCAGATGGAATACGACGCCGACAGCCGCCATATCTTTGTGGGGAAACTGATCTTCAGGGAGGCGTGGATTGAGAACAATCGTATCTGGAATGTCATCCGGAATGGCGTGATGATCGACGATGAGCACATCGATTCCGAGTGATTTGAGATGTTCGACTTCTTTATAACCACTCATTCCACAGTCGACGGTAATGAGAAGTTCAGGTTTTCCGGCCGCGAGTGCGGCAGTCAATGTCTCTTCATTAAACCCATGACCATCTTCTTTTCGGCGCGGCAAAAAATAACGGACATTCACGCCAAGATAAGAAAAGAACTGATAAATGAGTGTTGTTGATGTAACCCCATCGACATCATTATCACCGAAAATCAAAACAGATTCGTGTTCGTCAAAGGCTTTGAGACAACGATCGACAGCATCTTTCATGTGACTGATGAGCATCGAATCGGACAAATCATCAAAAGATGGTTTGAGAAAGCGTTGAGCCTGTTCTGGTGTACGCACACCGCGATTATAGAGAACACTTGTCAACAGCTGGGTTTCGTTGAGATCTGTTGCCAGTGAGTCCACTGTATCACTGTCGAGTTCTTTGAGATTCCAGTATTTGGTTTCGGGCCTGGTCATAACACTTATGATATCCTCTTTCTATTGGATATTGTGAAAGAGGTTTTTCAGTCGTTTACACTATTTTGAAAAAAGCCTGACGGCTCATAACAAATGTCAATTTTGAGAGAAATTTTGTCCTCCCATAAAAAAGGCGTCCTAGCTCATTTCTAGTATGAAATGAACCGGACGCCATTTTATATCACAAATTCAAAAGAAATCAGACGTCAATTTCAGCTTTAGCTGAAGCATTGAGCTCTTCATATTCACGACGTTCAGCGTTGCGTTTTGCAATACCTTTGAAAACAGCGTCGAATTTGAGGAACATTGGGCATGAAACGAAGATCGAATCGAAGGTTGTGACACAAATACCGATTGTCATAATGATGGCGAAATCCTGAGTTGCACCGGTTGCGAGTATACACATCGGAATGATAGCGATGAGGGTCGTGATACTTGTGATAGCGGTACGGGAGAGGCAATCGTTAATAGCTTTGTTGACGATATCATCGAGTTTGACACCAGGTTCTGTGAGCTGAACATTTTCACGAACGCGGTCGAATGTAACAATGGTATCGTTAATACCGTAACCGACGAGGCTAAGGAATGCTGCGACTGTTTCGAGGGTAATTTCCATTTGCAAAACAATAACAACCCCGAAAGTGACGAGAGTGGAAACAGCCAGAGAAATGACAGCAGCTGGTGCATAACGGGTATCGAAACGGACACCGATATAGAGCAACATCAGGGCCAGTGCGACGAGAATACTGACGATAGCATCGGTACGGAATTTTTCGCCGACATCGGCGCCGACGGAATCGATCTGATCGAGTCCTGTTTCAGGATTAAAGCTGTCCGCGAATTTTGACATCATCAAGTCGAGAACTTCGCTTTGAATACCAGTTGGCTTAACGAGGTAACGATTGGCACTTTCGTCATAGGAAACGATAGCGGCGAGTTCTGCTTTAGCCATTGAAGTTTGAACAGCTTCAGCAGCGACAGGAGTTTCGGGAGCAGTCATACCTTCTTTAGCTTTGAAAGAAACGAAGAAATCACCACGAATACCATCTTCTTTTTCAGCATTGCATACGGGCCAGTTTTCAATAGCGAGGATGTTATTGGAAGCGACATCAATATCAGCCTGAAGGGCATTTTTAACATTTTCGAGTTTTGTGCAGTTCAAAGTTGTCGTCGTACGCGTACGAATGACATATCGATTATCAGCTTCGTTACCGATTTGCTGAACAGAGACGGATTCAAATCGGGGATCGATAACGAATTCTTCACGCACGCGTTCAGTTTCGACCGGTTTATCGAAGTGAATTGTGATTGAAGTCCCCCCCTGGAAGCTGGTACCCCAGTTTGGACCCATTACAAATGCGAGAACGAGACTGGCAATAGAAAGCGCAAAAAGTGTCCACAACACGGGTTTATGATTCGCAATAAATGGAATCTTTGTGTTGGCAGGAATCATTCTAAATTGAGACATAGTATTTCAAACCTCATTGGGTAATCGTCATAGAATCGGCCAATTATATGGACAATTTTTCGCTGTTGATACGAACTTTGAGTTCAAAAATCGTACGAGTCACGAAGAAAGCCGCATAAACGGTAGAAATGATACCGAGGAGCAATGTGATTGCGAAACCTTTGACCGGACCGGAACCGAAGTTCATGAGTACGACGGCGGCGATAGCGGTTGTAATATTGGAGTCAAGAATTGCCCACAAAGCTTTGTCATAACCGATAAAGATAGCCTTTCTTGGTGTTTCACTGTCGCGCAATTCTTCACGAATGCGTTCGAAGACGATGACATTTGCATCGACAGACATACCGACCGTAAGCACGATACCGGCAATACCCGGCATTGTTAAAGCAGCCCCCATCGAAGCCATACCTGCCAAAATGAGGATAATATTGCAAAGAAGTGCAAACGAAGCAACAAGGCCCGAAGACTTATAATATAAGATCATGAATGCAAAAACAGCGACAAAACCGATGAGGAGGGATTTCATACCGGATTCGATAGAGTCACGCCCAAGGGAAGGTCCGACCAGGGTTTTGTACTCCTGACGAATCGGGGCGGGAAGAGCACCGGAGCGCAGTGAAACGACGAGGTTGTTGACTTCAGTGAGAGTTTCCTGGCGATTGCCTCTACCCATTTCGATAGAAACATTGCCGCCGGGGATTTCACTGCGAATGACAGGATCGCTGACGAGAACGTCATCCATGAGAATGGCGAGCTGATCACCGACATGTTCTTTTGTAATATCATAGAAAGTATTGCCGCCCTGATGATCGAGCTTCATCGAAACATAAGGCATATTGGTATCGGGATTACTTGCAGGATATGCCGCTTCGACGTTTTCCCCCGTAATTGAAGGGAGATCCGTCCGTATTAAACGCATACGCCAACTCGTTGGCAGTGTGGCTGGATCGACACCTTCTTCAACTTCCATACGGCGTTCGCGAAGATCGATTTTTTCGTAAGCGATTTCACGACCACTGAGGATATCGCTTTCATTTTCGATAGCGAATTTTTTGAGAATATCTTTACCACTTTCGAGGACACGTTTGGTGCCGGGTTCAACGACATCATCAGCGCGAAGGGATGCGCCACTGACATAAATGCTGCCATCGGCAGGAAGTTTCTGGCTTAAAGTTGTAAAGACCGCAATGCTTTCCTGGCGATCAGCGACGAGTTTGAACGTCAGAACAGCCGTTGTGGAAATCAGTTTTTCTGCGGCTGCGACGCGGGAACGCGAAAGACCTGGAAGTTCAACAGCGATATTGCGACCAGATTCCACACGGACTGTCGGCTGAGCAACGCCAAGTCCGTCAATACGTTCACGAATGATTTCAACGGCTTGCTGTACGGATGATTCTTCAGCTTCCTTATAAAAACCATCGCGAAGACCAAGCGTGACAACATTTCCTTCTGTTTTCACAATGGCAAGCATTGGGAAATCATCCAAAAACTTACGATTGAGTTCTTTTGTGTCATCATTCGAAGCAAAAGTGGCCTCGATCTGGTTCTTTTCATAGATAACTTTTGTCGTAACGCTGATGCCACGACCAGTCAATAGGCTGCGAATATTACCAGCATTTGAACGAAGTTTATCTCCGATAGCAGAATCGATATCGACAGAATAACGCATCATCAACCCGCCCTGCAGGTCAAGTCCCAGGGAAAGAGTTTTGGAACGCATCCATTTGGGAAGCGATTCATACCAGTCCGGGAGTGCAGGATTGCGCACCGCATCTTCTTCCTGAATACTGTCATCTGCAACTTCTTCCGTTTCTTCCGGATAAAGCACCATTTCGACAACAGTCGGCATCAGAATAACGCATGAAAAAATCAGAAGAAACGCCAACAAAGCGATTCTTAGCCACCAACTTCGCGACATCGCGTAACCTCTCTATTTATCCGGTGCCTGATGGATCAAGCGGATCCATATCAGCACACTGTCAATATTAATTAATTGTTCTGGCTGTCAATAAGACGAGCCACACCTTCCTTGTGAATCTGAATCTTAACGAGACTTCCGACGCCAATCTGAATCGTCAGCCGATCGCCATCCACACCAATGACTTCACCAAAAACCCGACTAATGGTTTCGATTTTATCACCAACCTTAATTGAATCCAGCTGTTTCTGGCGTTCTTTTGCACGTTTACTCTGTGACCAGCTCATAAAAACGAAAATACCGATCATCAGGAGTAAAAAAACTAACATTGAGGCATCCATAATTCGACCACTCTATGCTGTCATGACTTGCATGAATTAGTTAAAACGAAGCGCAAATGCGCAAATCTCTTGACATTTTGCCATTTTTACCTATGGCAAAACGAACTTGCGCTATTATCAAAGATGTGACTATTGGTCAACTATTTATCAATTTGCAATATGCAAGGAGGTTGCATCTCAGCCGGGGCTCTGCCCCGTGTCCTCAGTTCGCAATATGAAATGAACTTCGTTTCCCGAGCCGCCTCACCTCCTTGTCACTTCGTGACGTTCCTCCTCTCCATTATGGCGAGGAGGAATTTAAGGTAACATTTCATTTGTTCACTGGGCTCTGCAAAGCTAACCGTCCATCGGACTGTCAGCTTTTCGGCCCCCCGCCAAAGG
>JAZRWV010000157.1:0-16346 GCA_045599925.1 Myxococcota bacterium | reverse complement strand
CGACATTGAATGAAGAATTGTGTTATAGTGCCCCATGGTTCGGATCTCCTTGCTACATGGTGTTTTCGTCGACTTCCTTATAGCATATTTAGAAATCCGAACCAGCTATTCTACGCAATTTTTGTGGGACAGCAGTGGTTTAAGGCATTTGCTTTAGCTGTCTCCATCAATGAATACACTATTGCACTGGCTTTTGCACCACGAGGTGTATCAGAAAAAAGCCATCCTTTTCGACCAATCACAAAAGGACGAATTGCATTTTCGACCTGGTTATTGCTTATCTCAATTTCTCCGTGATCGAGAAAAGTTTCGAGATATTTTCTTTGGCTGTAGGAATAAGTCACAGCCTCTTTTAATTTTCCAGATACAGAACCTATGGCATCCAACCAATCCCAATATTTTTGAAGTAGCGGCTTGGCAACCTCCTGCCGTTTTTGTTTTCGTTCTATATCGCCAAGGGCTTCAATTTTTCCTTCAAACTCAAAGAGCTTATTGCAATAATCAAAACCTATTGCAGCCAATGAGTTATTGATATCTGCCCCCTTGGGCATTGCTTCTCGCCATTTTCTTCGAAGATGAGCCCAACAACCAGCACGAATAACGTTTTTTAATTTGTTATAGCCTGAATATCCATCAGAGATGAGTATTCCACAGAAATCATCAAGGAATGAAGCGGCACAATCTCCACTTCTTGTTTCCTGATAATCAAAACAGCGTATTTGTCTGGAGGCTCGTTTCGATGTCGCATAAACCCACATTCTTGACTGAGCAGTCGCAGCTCGACCTTGTTCTTTTAAAACTTGAAGTAGCGTTTCATCCGCATGAATTACGTTTGCTCTCAATAACTCATCATGCATGCAAATATATAGTGGCTGGAAATACTTTTCTGCAGCAGAAATCACCCAATTTGCCATGGTTGCTCGTGTTAGCTCTACACCTTCGCGCTTATACATCTGTTCCAAACGATACAAAGGCATGGCATCAACGTATTTATGAGCCAAAATATCTGCTACTATCGAGGCAGAAGCATAACTTTTCTCAAACAGCGGTGAAGAAACAGTAGGTTTATAAATTACCGTTTTACCGGTTTCCAAATCGAGAATACGATCAAGATATGTGTTTCTAAAAATCTTTTTTAAGAAACACTTCGCGGGAATACGTATGAGTTCTGAGCGAACGAACTCTTTTCCAATTAGCTCAAGGGGCTGCCCCTTAATCCCGAATTTTTTATCATCAGGTAAATCAATAATTTCCTCGACGATTGGCAAATTTTCAAACATCTCATCATTGGTTCGTTTAGTACGCTTATGCTCTTTTACAATTGTTTGATGCACTTCTGACGGAGCCACCGATTCTGTCATGAAGGCTGTTTGAGTGTTGTTTAGCTCAGCAAAAGGAAGCAGTGGCTGCCCATCGAAAACATACGTCATTGAAATCGATCATTTTGACAGCTCTTTCATAAGTTCTGCAATCATATGAATATCTGCAGCTGTTGAGAATTCTGCCATAACATCTCTATATTTGACGACGATGCGCTCTTCTTTCTCGCCACCTTCATGAAGATTTGTTGAACTGGATACGATATTGCCCGGGGTGTATTTAACCAGTGTCGATGACTTATTCTCAAATGTTTCTACGACGGCTTCTCTCACCTTTCGAAGACGATAATAATACTGCTGCATCGTCATATTATTCTGACGACACCAGGCTGAAATGGATAGTCCACTTTCCTTTTGACGAACGATAAGCTCCTTCCAGTCTTCAATATTTGTCAGTTCTTTAAATTTCGATACTTTCATGACAACTCCAAGCAAGTACTATGAAAAACTTGTCAACGTTGACAACGTTGACAAGTTTTTCATACCTCAATTAGAGTTTGTCGAACATACGAGGGATTATTGAGCGCTTACGAATGTTGCTCTATTTTCGTCATATGCGAAGTGTGGAGGCCAAACTAAACATTTAAAGTTCCTCCCCAGCTGTTAAAAGACGAAACCTCATGGGTGTGATACTGCCCAGAAAGGGGAGCGGCGTATGCGCGGAGCCGACAACAGGTCGGCGAGCACATAGCCGCGCGGGGGAAGGCTTGCCCCCGCCAAAAATAAAAAACGCATCGCGAGTGAAGCACAAACACAGAGGAATTACTTGACGATACCTTTTTCCTGCATTGCTCGCGTGTACATCTCTGCGACTTTACGTGTCTGAAGATTTTCCTTTTCGTCGGAGCCAATCATCCAAATCCAATCGAAATCCGCAGGATTCATGATGTTGCCGACCGAACGCACGAAAAGTGCGCGAATATAGTCATGTTCGAACAGGATAACGGCAGGTTCTTCGTGATATTTCCGATAAATGACGGGACAATCCGCAGAAGATGAAGCTTTTTTGAACTCCTCCTTTAAGCGCGGAACATCATTTTTCGAAGCCGTAAAGCGCAGAATGTCACTCGCGTAACATCGCATTTCTGCAGTAATATCGGGCGTATCGAGGTATTTGAAACACAGCGTGGCTGCTTCCTGAACACGAAGGGATTTCAAATAGAAGAAAGCATACTGAAGGACTTCGGAGCTGCAATCGCGTTTTTCAAGACATGCATCGAGCATCTGGAGCGTTCCCTGAGCGGCCATCGGATCCTTGAGCATGTAGAATGCATAGAGAATGGCCGGCACGAGTTCCTTGTCGGCATGATTTTGGTCAAAAGTTTTTTTCATGACCGAGAAAAGACTAGCGCGAGCGGCTTTCCACTCCATTCGGCCGAGTGCGATAACGGCCTCGCGGCGAGCGATTGTGTCGGCTTCAGAATTTTTCACCAGAGCAATCAAATCATCGGTTGCTTCAACAATTTTAGCTCGGCCGGACAGATAGGATGCCCAAGCCTGGACTTCAGCATTTTCGTCCGAAATCAGTGAACGCGTCATTTCACGAACGGTTTCATCGCTCCATTTCTTTGAATAATAGGAATTGGAAATGGTTTTGACGATATAGAGGCGTTCGGCGGGATCAGGGCTTTTCATCGAGCTGATGGTATTTCCAATGTTCTGATACCAACGGATATTGCCACCTGTACAGAAGTCGCATCCGATGAAAAGAAAAACGATAGCGAAAACCCATATCAGAATGAAGACGATGCTTTTGTTTTTGAGAAGAGCTTTTTGTTCTTCGAGTTCATCCGGAATGAACTTGTCGCCGAGAATCATCTTTTTTCGCCAGGGGCCGTGGAAAACGACATCACCAATGGTGAGGGCAAACAGATATCCGACGACGATGGAACAAATGAGTGCAAAGATAATGCAGATGGCATTAATCCAAAACCAGACGCTGATATATCGGATGAAGAGCCCGATGCCCAAATAGACAATGCAAAGTCCCAGAAATGAGAACAAAGCGGTCAGACGAAGTCTTTTTCGAGATTCGAGTGTTTTTTTGAAAAGCCCCATTTGGTACATATTGGGGATAATTTCGATCTGAACAGCCAGTTTATTTGCCACAATGTCCTCCGAATAACAAACGAAGAGAAAAAATCAAAACAGGCGCCAAAGGCGCCTGAAAGAATTACTGACGGAAGACCGTAACATGCTGAAGAATGACAGGTTCCAGAGGTTTATCGCGGCCGTCACGGCGAACGCGAGCGATTTTGGGAACGAGGTCAGCGCCCTGAATGATTTTTCCGAAGGTAGCGTGACGATTATCGAGCCAAGGAGTTGCGACTTCAGTAATGAAGAACTGGGAACCATTCGTATTAGGGCCGGCATTTGCCATGGAGAGCATACCACCGCAGTTATGGCGCAGTTTTGGACTGAATTCATCGCGGAATTTGTAGCCGGGGCCCCCAGTCCCCGTACCGAGAGGACAACCGCATTGAATCATGAATTCGGGAATGACGCGGTGGAAGACAATGCCATCATAGAAAGGACGCTGAACGTTTTCACCGGTATGAGCATCGACGAACTCGATCTGTCCAGTTGCGAGCCCAACAAAATTCTTGACGGTATTTGGGACGAGATCTTCATAAAGTTCAGCGATCATATCGCCCATAGAAGTTTCGAAACGAGCATAAAGTTTGCCGCAACCAGGGATAACGACATGAGCGAACTTATCAGGACCGACGAGAGTTTCTTTCATAAATGCACCTCAAGGTGAAAAGGAATTCAGCTTTGCGCCAATCGCGAAGCGAGTGGAATGGGATATACCACGAAAGAGAGTAAGAAAGCTAAGAAAAGAGGGAATGAAGGCAAAAAAAAAGGGCAGGAAACCTGCCCTTTTTTTTGCCCATGCGAGCATGGGCGAATGAGAAAGTGGATTAGCCACCAATCTGCATGTTTTCGACAACGAATGTGAGCTCTTCGGTCACAACATCATTGCCTTTACCATCGAGGGCGCTGACTTTCCAAGCTTTGGGCCAGCAGCCGAAGAGGTACCATGTGCGGATGGGGTTACCAGCGTTGTCGTTGAGGATAATGGAGATGTCACGACGGACATACTGGCCTTCACGGGCCTGTCTCCACCATTCCTGGAGGTCAGCAGTAACAATGTAACCTTTTTTGAGGGTGACATCGCCGAATTTGGCACGACCTGGACGTTTACGGAGGGTCAGATCATCGCCATCCTGGAATTCGATGACTTCCAGTTCAGCGCTGAGGCCGTCTACGCCTTTGAAGTAACCAGCGGCAACGCCACCGATGTCAACTTTGAAGTTGTAGGCACCAACGTGATCGATATCAGTACGACGGCTAGGCATATTCTCTCTCCTTTTAGTTTAGTTAAATCATCCAACCACTGGATAAATTTAACGTGAACTTGATGTCCCCCCTAAGTCGACATGACGAAGGGGAAGACGGTTTAAAAAAACGTTACAAAAAGATTATTCAGAAACGTCGCCACCGGCGGCCATCTGGCCGATACGGAAGATGACGAATTCAGCGGGTTTCACTGGGCAGATACCGACTTCGCAGACGAGCTGACCGGCGTCGATAACTTCGGGGGGATTGGTTTCTTCGTCGCATTTAACATAGAAAGCCTGTTCCGGTGTCTGGCCGAGGAAGGCACCTGTACGCCAAATACGAAGGAGGAAAGCGGTGATTGTACGTTCAACGCGTTTCCAGAGGCGCTGATCGTTGGGTTCGAAGACGACCCACTGAGTACCATTTTCGATCGACTGTTCAACCATGTTGAAGAGACGACGAACGTTGACATAACGCCACGAAGGATCGCTGGAGATTGTGCGAGCACCCCAAACGCGGATACCGCGATTGCGGAAGTAGCGAATACAGTTAATGCCTTTCGGGTTGAGGATATCCTGTTCACCTTTTGTGACATTGTATTTGAGGCCGAGGGCGCCACGAACGAGTTCATTAGCGGGGGCTTTGTGCACGCCGCGTTCGTTATCGCTGCGGGCATAAATACCAGCCATGTAACCCGATGGCGGCTGATAGATGTTACCTTTCTGAGGATCATAAACTTCGATCCACGGGAAGTAGTAAGCACCATATTTGGAGTCACGGGGTTTCGGGAGTCTATCGACACCGCCTTTTTCGATGGTTTCGGGGCTATCGAGGATGGCGAAGCGATATTTCATGTTTTCGCAGTGGCTCAGGAGAGCGTCCTGAATTGCGGGATCTGTCTGACCGGGAGCGCAGACTAGGGAAATGTCATCGATTTCTTCGAGGAGTTTGAGACCCGAGCGAGCGCCGGGACCATTGTCCTTGCCAATGTAGAGAGCAGCTTTGCTGGCGATTTTTTCACCATCGGGGTCAACGCTGGCTTCAGCATCCCACTGACCAACATTCACGACATAAGCGCGGCCGCCGCCATTGTTAAAGAAACCATAAACAGCATGTGCAAGATATTCGCTGTTCTGGAAATCACCAAAGTTCTTCGTGAACTGGCTCCAGTTCGTGCAGAGGATCGGTTCGTTCACCGGTCCAACTGAGCACTCACCTAAGAATGCCAGCGTATTCGTGCCTGCAGCCTCGATGGGCTTCGTACCACGATCAACTTCTTCTACATAAACACCTGGTGACAAATACGTCGACGCCATGAGATCTCCTGATTACTTTCCGGTGATTAACACTGGGTTGATAAATTAAACAGAGGCCCATCCTCTGCTTTTCTATTTATATTCGAGGCGACATGTCCCGAAATATTGTTACCTTCTTCCCTGTCCAGACAGTTTCATCGAACGATCGAATGTACGTCTGATAGGATCGCTACGTCTGTCGCTATCGAGATATGTCCAGACGCAGAACTGGGCGGCCGGTCTCACTTTTTCTCCCATGCTTCGCCAGAACGACATCGTTTCTTCATACCCAAATTTTGTTTCCTCAACCGGACGAAGCGCGATAATTTCTCTCTGACGGAACGAATACCCCTGCAGAAGCCCCTCCCCTATTTCAGGATGTTCATAGAACACCTTAATAGCCAGAGCGAGCAGCACGTGCTCCTCCTGTGGAGTTTTTCCCCATGCTGACACTGTATAGTATAGTTTCAGCAACAGGGATGGATCAACCGAATATTCAACAACCTCTCCTGATTCTTCATTTACGCTCATGAGCTTCTGCCCACGTTCGCGGATTATCGGATCTACGCATACTGCACTCAGGAATAAGGATAATGCCGGGAGCTTTTTGATATTTTCTTCCGTCGGTATCGTCGTGTAGAGCTCTACATCTTTATAACCAGCATTTTTAAGGCTGGTTTCGAGAAGCTTCTGCAACGTCGTGCTGACGTCTTTAACAACTTCAAACTGACCCACTTTATTCTCCTGGTGACAATTCCGTTTCAGGCTGTCGGATTTCTGCCTAAGCTCTTTATTGGTAACTCACCAAACCCAAACTGTCAACGATTTTCACCGGAAATCTTTTTTCTTTCCGCTTTACAGCCAGATGAGGTTTATCATCCCCATCAGCAGCAATCATCTTGATTATTATGCATGATACATACCAAGTTTAATCTCTCTCCCCCCCAATTCCAGATCTACCCAATATTGCTCAAGATTTTTTATCGAACCATATCTCAGATTTTCCAACCGGTACTTTCAGTCCCACCTTTTCCATTTTTTTTGCGTTTTAATACTGATGACATTTATACCCTACTCTGTCATCTCATTCTTCTCCCGCGCTCCATTCTCTTCGTTCGCTTTCTTCTTTTTTGCCTTGTCCCGCATATACTCCCCGTACCTGTTCAACCAGACCTGCCTGAAATCACTTGCAGATGTCGGATAAACAAACTCTGGTGTCCAGTCATATGCCGCAATAGCCTCAGCTGCCGAAATGTAGCCATTTTCTGCAAGAGTCTTCAGAATATAGCGAAGTCTCTTGTGCCACCAGCGTCCATTCTGGGCAAATCCGTACTTATAATACCGTCCGCCCTTTGACGGCGCTACTTTCAGTGACGCAAGATATGCCCCTTCCAATGGTGTGAGGTCTTTTGGCTCCTTGTCGAAATAGAATTTTGATGCCTTGTGAATCCCATAAATATCCGGACCGAATTCAATCATATTGATGTAGAGTTCAAATATTCGCAGTCTGGGGACAACGCACTCCAATCTCCAGGCGATGAACGCCTCTTCCAGTTTTCTTGCCAGATTCTTTGTCCTGTTCAGGAACAGATTTTTCGTAAGCTGCTGCGCAATTGTTGAACCGCCATACACATAGCTTCTTTGATTCAGGTTCAGTCTCAGTGCTCTTTCAACAAAAGCGATTCGTAGCGGACCGTGATCGAAAAACCGCTTATCCTCTGTCAAAAACATTGCTGCTTTGACATAGGGGGGGATTTCTTCAAGCGGCGTGTACTCTTTTGTCCCCGGACCAACTGTTATCGATTCTGCAAAATATGTGTAGTCTGTCGTAAATGTGTAATCCGGATCATTGAGTCTTTCCGGAAAATGTGGGGCCACCGATACCGGAAAACACCTGTTCTCAAAGCCGGACTCCTTAAGTGATGAGGTCAGTGGCGATTTCCATGGAATTTTTCCTGTAATTCTGGGCGACATTGTGGTGCCAATAAACCTCAGCTCCGTAATGGTGGGCAGAAACCCGTCTGGAATTGCCTTTGGAATATCTGTACAGGCGATGTCATCTGCCCCCAGTTCGAATTCAATCAGTGGAGCACTTCTCACATTTGAAATGTTGACAAAGCCCTGTGCCGTGACAGGGCCACTTGTCAATGTCAGTGGACGAATCACGACTTTGTCATCAGGAAATGAGTATTGAGCCTCAAAAACTGCCGAAGCATTCATGTTTTGAATGAGATTCGGACTGATCTTTTCGTGATAAAATGCAAATTCATCCATCACAATACTGCCGGAAAGCCGGAAATCATCCTCTGACATTGACATAGTCAGATTGAGCGAAACTGTACCGCTGTTTTTGTCCGGAACTGGCATATTGATGATATGAAGAAAATCAGAAGCAACCAGATTTCTGACATCAAATGCAATGACGGGAAACGGAGAATCGGTATCGTACGCAAAGACAAACATTGCGGAAGCATCCCGAACATTAAATGTCAGTTGAAATTTCTGAGTATTTTGCAGCAGTTCCGATGTGTTAAACGAAATGGAGCTGAACTCGTAGTGATCAGTTTCACTTGCAATATCGATCCGGCCATTTTTTATTTCAACCGATGGCCATGCCATAACTTTTTGCTGAACCTTATTAAAAGCCTGGCGGATTTTTTCCAGTTTTTCCGGAGAAACTGGATTTTTTCTTATGACTTTCTTGTTTTTCTTAACATCTTCCCTTCTGACTGAATCCTTTGGCGCGTCACCAAGGATAGCGCCAGCGTCCTGCTGCCAGAATGCAATCATTGCCCCCAGAATGGGATGCTGAGCAATGTTTTTGGAAGCCAGAATCCCATTAATGTCCAGCCGGATAGTCGGTGAAATGAAACGCAGCTTTTCAACGGCATCCGGCCCAGGAATCATTTTGCTGAACTCGGCCTGAATCTCATCGATATCAGCCCCTGCCATGCCTGCAATACCAGGCATGGAAACACTAACTTTTTTCAGCGAAATGGATGAATTTGCCGAAGCCATCACTCCTGTCAGCCCGGAAATCCCTGCTTCAATGTTCTGATTTTTATAGTTGGCCGTCAATTCAACTGCCGGCTCCGACGTCATCTCAAAGCGGACTGTTTTTTCATTTAAATCCGCCGTAACAGCCGCCTGAATCTCCGGAATGCTGCTGACTGCAACTGGAAATTTTTTGAGATCGACAAAAAGCTGTGCTCTTGAATCGATGCGAGCAATCCCCTTGTTCAGTTCGAATTCAGCACTTTCACCTCGCCACCTGAGAGTCTGACCTTTAACCCGCATGCTTAAATCAACCTTGTCGAATACAGCGGATACAGTCATATTTTTTATGAGACCGGAAGACATCCCTGAGGATGTTGAACCAGAATCATGCCCCTCCAGATGTTCATGGATACTACCGTCCACAAAACCGGAAACATCTTCCACCCGGATGGAAAAATCCGGATTATCCGTCACCAGCGACACAAGTCCGTCCGTCAGACAGACGCGGTTCATCACAATCTGAGTCCGCCCCGGATTTTCAATCACCAGCGAATCAAAACATGAAAACCCGGAAACAGCAGAAGAAAGCTGTGTCTTCACCTGAAGCCCGTACGGCGCCAGTTTATCCGTCAGTTTCTTGGAAACTTTGCTTGCAGCCCAGCCTCTTGCTCCCAGAGCAATGCTCACCATTGCGGTAATTACCAAAACTATGCTGACTGCAACCACTATTATTTTTCTGGATGCCATAATAACTCGTCAATCCAAAGCTACATTATATTATTCAGGGCAATTCTCATTCGGACACTAAATCTGCTGATACCGACACAAATATGTGGAAAATGAAGCGCCTCTGACCATTATTCAGACAAACTCCAACTTTCTATTGATATAGGATAATTGACGATGTGGTGAATTTTTGATCAATGGGCGACAGAATGCCTCTCAAATCACGGACAGAGTCGAACATTTTACTCACATGTGGTAAAAAGCTCCTGGTCATTTGATGAGGATAGTCTTCATGACCAGCTGCATCCTGAATGATATGTCGAACGTGGCGGCAAAAGACATCAAGGAAAGTGATAATGTATATTTTCTGGCGACATGGATTTCCGTTTCGAGGCAGGGAGCTTCCGGATCAAAATCTGGCCCTTGAAAGCGGGCTTCTGGCCTATGGCGGCGAATACAGCGGCGCATGTTTTTTAAAAGCTTATCTGCGCGGAATATTTCCCTGGCCGAATGAGGAAACAGATGCCGCCGGTGTCATCCCGTGGTTCTGTCCCCAGGAAAGGTTTGTCTTAAATCCGGAAGACCTTCACATATCCCATTCACTGAAACAGACGCTCAAAAAACACGAATACAGAATTTGTGCGGATCTGGCATTTTCCGAAGTCATCCATTCGTGTTCGATGAAACACAAATCAGATGGAACCTGGATAACAGAGGGGATGGAAAAAGCCTTTAATGAACTTCACGAAATGGGAATTGCCCACAGTGTTGAATGCTACCGAGGGGAAGAGCTGGTTGGAGGATTCTACGGAACCCATCTGGGAAGCACGTTTGGGGGAGAGTCGATGTTTATGCGGGAGGCAAACGCGACCAAGGTTGCATTTGCAGTTTTTGTCAAACGCGCGCATTCGCGAGGCATCGAAACCATAGACTGTCAGTGTAACACAGACAACATGAGCAGGTACGGGGCAAAGGAAATACCTCGTTCCGAATATCTGAACCGGCTTGAGCAGGGATTGACAAAAGGCCCGGACAAGGAGTTCTGGTCAGGAGAATGGGAGTACTGAACCCAAAAAGATGCGCGGCGTATCGCAGATAGACGCGCAGGCGCGGCGTATCGCAGATAGACGCGCCCAATCCCGATACAAAAGAAACAAATGATTAATTTTTTTACAAAAAGCCCGATACGATGCGTATAATTGGCGTGGAGTGATTTTGTCACGGAGGAAAACATCGGCATGAAACTGACAGAAAGCCCACATTTTTCAATGCGAAAGGCGAAAAAGCTGAACGCATCTGAATATCGGTCAATGCATCACAAACCCAGCGCGCCTCAAAAGTCTCAGCCGGAAGCTGAGAAAGCTGAAAAAGGGACGGACACGCAAATACATGCATCGACGCCGGAAAAGTGTGTGCATATCAGTCATTCGAGGCGCATCGAACCGCCGGATAATCCAGAAGTAAGTGCCCGTCTGTCCAATCTTTCGCTTCGCCAGGCAGGGAGCAGGCCGGCATGGTTTGATTTTGAGCCGCTGGCACTTCCTGGCAGGACAAGACAGTGCAAGAAGATTTTCTGGGAAATTGTGAGTGCCCTCAAGAAGCCGCAAAAGCGAATGATCGCGATGCTGGCAGATCCGGGAATGGGTAAAACCTCATTTCTGGCTGAACTGCACGCACTTCTGGAGCATGCACCGGACACGATACTGACGCTGGCTCCGAGTTTGCCGTGCAAAACCCCATTTCAGGCCGTCCGCAACATATTGGAGCAAAGATTTTACATTTCCGGCGAAGCCCCTTACGAATGCATCAAACAGTACGTTCGCGGAGCAGTACTGACGATAGTGTCCAAAGAAGAGGCAGAAACTGTCAGTAACGGGATATTGGCATTATGGCGTCCATTGCAGCCAAAATCGGACACGCACCAGGAAGTTACCCAGATCCTGTCCGATGGTTCTACATTCTCATCCCAGGGCTCCGAAAATGCAGAATCCAATCAGGATAAAACAGGTCCCGGCCTGCATGCCGGCTCAAATCGTTCTTATATCGTCGAAGCTGACGGAGAACCGGTTCCGGAAATCAGCACCGCCCCAAAAAGCTACGGCATCAAGCCCCCGGAAACACACCACGCGCTCTCTTTTAACATTGGTCCTGAGGAAACAGAATACGCAGAGGAAAATTCAGCAGCGATAGAACCAACCGTAATACTTGGAAGCTGTCAGCATTCAGAAGAAGACGAATTTGAGCTCAGCGGACAAAACCTGGAAAATGCGCTGGAATCGCTGAAAGCACCTCTTGTGAAGCTTTTCACCTCCGACCTTAAACAAAATTCACTTGTCATTGTTCTGGATGATGTTGAACAGCTCGACATCAGTTCGCTCACGCTCCTGAGTCATTTATTTATTGCCCTTCCGGATGATGTCCGTCTGACAGTGCTTGTGACATCGACTCAAAAGAGTGCCATACCGCTTCCGTTACAAGAATGTCCGGTAGAATATATCGAGCTGCTGGCTTTAAGCGACTACGATTTAGCCTATCTGACGCATCACGTCTTAAAAAAGCTTTCAAAAACCCGAGAGAAACTGATCGTCCCCAAAGACATCTGCAACCTGATAGCCCAGCGTTCGTATGGAAATCCGAAACATGCGATGGCCCTGACTTTTCGCCACTTTAATCCGGATTGCATGATTCACTGGAATGAAGCCATAGAAAAGCTCAGACATGAACCGCTTCCGCATCGTCTGTGTCTGAACCTGGTTCAGCGTTTCAGAAACTGTCCTGAATCGAAACGAATCATACTGCAGGTGACGTCTCCACTGACGATACCCTTTACAGTATCGACGATTGAATGCATTCTGTCGACGTGGCCCGACTATATTCCGACAGATCCAATATCCTATGCTCAAATTCTGAAAGAGCTTCGGGATGAAGGATTTCTTGAAAGAACTGAAAATTTATTTGGTGCAAACACACCGGCTTACACATTCAAGCACGAATGTGAACGACTCGTCATCAACAGCACAGTGAAAGAAGCCCTTCAGCGGCACATATATTGTGCAGCAGCGCAATGGTATACGCTCAACAACTGCGCTGGCATATACGATGAATCAATAGGCGACTTATGGATGAACTATAAATTTCCTCATGAAGCCTGTCGTTATTATGAGCGTTCGGCCTATCGGGCATTGAACAAATCCCACTTGTCGAAAGCATGGCCATTATTCAGAAAACTGCTTAAATCACTTCCAGAAGGAAACATATCAGCCCAAATACAGTTTTCGCTGGATGGCGCTGAAGTTGCGTTTAGAACAGGCCAAATAGACGAAGCGTTTCGTCTATGCCGCCGAGCGGCACACCATGCGACAAAAATATCAGCCTATACGCAGTCAGCCAGAGCCTGTATCCAGATAGCCAAAATGCTCATTGAACTCGGTAGTATCCGTCATGTGGATCGCTATTTTTCACGAGCCAACATGCTGCTGAACAACAGCAATGATCCCAAAGCTATGAGCGAGCTGTACTCAGCCAGGACAATGTTAATGATATTTGAATCGCAATATCAGGAAGCACGTAATTGGCTGAAAAAAGCGCGAGAAGAAGGAAAACAGGCGCATCTTCGTCCAAGAGAGATTCTATATCTGGACTGGCTTGAAGCAGAAATTGAGCTAAATAGTGGAGATCCAAACAAAGCCCTGGAATATCTAATAGATATTCTCCAGGCATCAGAGCCATTAGAGGCAAATCACCTAAAAGCAATTTCATATCGATCACTTGGAAATCTATACGATAAAACGGACAACATATCTGAAGCACTTGAAGCCTGGAACAAATCGCTTGGAATCGTTCAGGAAATGAATGACACGATACTTCATGCCCAGCTGCTGGCAGACATATCGGATGGTGCACTGGAGCTCGAAGCACGCAAAACAGCAAGAGATGTAACTGAACAATGTCTTGGTCTTGCGCAGCAAACCCATCAGAAACTGCTGATTGCACGTTGTCTGGCAAATACAGGAAACATCCAGTATGCAAGCGGCCAGTACGACAAAGCTCTACGTTCACTTCGAAAAGCCCACCGAAGCGCACTCAGCCTGAAAAACGTTCACTTATGGACACGCACATTATCCCTGTATTCTCAAATATATGCGAACCCATTGAGCAAACAATACGCCCCTGAAAAATCCCAGGCGATACAAAAGAGTTTGAACCATATCTTTGAAAAGCATTCAATGCATCTGAACAAAGCTCGCCATATGCTCCAAATGGCGACAAATCTGCTGGAAACTGGTGACAAGTCAGCCGCCTGCAATGCCTATCGTTTGGCACGAGCAATTTACATTCAATCAGGTCTGGAAAAGCCCGCAGAAAAAATACAGTCATGTATTGATACACTTTTAGAAGACCCAAAGAGCTAAGGACACTATGTATAGCCAGGTACACACAGATCCTCTGATAGGAACCCTGTTTGCCGAACGTTACCTCATCAATTTTCTGGTAGCACGAGGTGGTATGGGAAACATCTATCAGGCTAATGACATCAAAATGGGTAGAATACTGGCCATAAAGATGCTGCGCTCAGAATTTTCAGACGATCCGCTCATCTTAAGACGTTTTGAGCGTGAATCTGATGCAATATCAAACCTGAAGCATCCCAATATCTGCCAGTTCTACGAATCAGGTTGCACCCCAGACGGCATACATTACTTCACCATGGAGTACCTGAAAGGTCATGCACTCGACCAGCTGCTAAAGGAACAACATGTCCTGCAGCCAGAAACAGCAATATCATATATGATACAGGTTGCGGAAGGTCTTTGTGACGCCCATGATCGAGGCATCATCCATCGGGACTTAAAGCCCGCCAATATTTTTATCGTACACGAAGCAAACGCTCAGGATCACATCAAAGTTCTGGATTTTGGTGTTGCCAAAATTCATGATGATTTCAAAGAGATTCAGGAAAAGCTAACGAAAGTTGGTTCGACTCTTGGAACGCCATACTATATGTCGCCAGAGCAGATACAGGGGTTAGAAGTCGATGCTCGGACTGATATATACGCTCTTGGCGTCATATTATGGGAATGCGTATTTGGAGAACCGGTCTTTAAAGGTAAAACTCTGCTGGAAATATTTAAAGCAACATCCACCAGCAAACTCCCAAAACTGCCAGTCAATATGCGCTCAAACAACCTGTGGCAGAATTTGTATGAAGTATTGAGCAAAGCCCTTCAGAAAGATCGCGATCGTCGATACAGCTCAATGCATGCCTTTCAGCGTGCACTTGAAGAAATTCTAGAAACCGAAGGAAACGTCCACCATCCTTTGAAAACCCCGCGCTCACTTCCAATCTGGAAAGATCTCAAAGGTGCCGGTATCACGCTCAAAAACAAACTCGCAGAAAGTGCTCATGACATTCCCCTCTTAAAACTGCTGATAATCGGAACATCAATATGCCTTTGTATTGGAGGAATTGTAACCGCTATCGTTCTGATGATTCCGCCTCATGTTGAAGTCACAAAACCCCACTTCGAAACCTATAAATTCTACTCCAATGTTCCTGCAACGGTGCTCCTGAACGAAGACACTCTGGGCAAAACCCCCATGAGCATAGACTTGATGGTTCAGCCGCCATTTAACATCACGTTTCATGTCCCTGACTATCCGGATGAAAAACTCGAAATTACAGAAACTTCATCTGATATCTCAGTCTATGCCATCAATTTCAATCCACAAAAGACTGAAACCCCCATCATACATCTGGAAACACTCCCACCAGGAGCTGAAGTTGCCATCGAAGGATATCCCCATTCCGAAAAAACACCATGTGAAATTGAAGTCCCGTCCAATCGGAAAAAACTATCAATTAAACTTCACAAAGAAGGATACCAAACCGAAAACCTCGTTATCATGCCCAACGGTGGTGATATCCAAATAAAAACAAATCTTTTCCGATACTGAATCTCCAGGAAACATCATGAACAAGCCCTTTCCAATCCTGCTGACAAGCGTAATGCTCCTGTCAGCCTGCGCAAGCAGCAATACACACAGCCGTCAGGCAGAAGATTTTATCGAGGAAGTTCAAAGCAGCCCAGAACTACAGGAAGTTGACGTCAGTCTTGATGAACTCAAAGAAAAAACAGAAGAGCTGACAGCCGAATATGAAACCCTTCAGGCTGGAATACTTCCCTATGCCTCTTTTGATACAGACAATAACGACAAAGCCGACAAACTCGTCATCTACATCAATGAAAACAATGTCATGATTGTGAACAATAAAACGATGTCGAGAAACGATTTTACAATTTACATCGACAAAGTTCTCCCCGGCCTGTGCACCCCGTCCCCGAGCATATCTATCCACAAAAAAGCAGACTTCGATACAGCAGCATGGCTTTTGGATGCATTATACAGCCGGGGATGTGCCGACGTAAAAATTGAATAACAGCGAGAACATTCAGCTCATCAAACATTACAGCATCTTGTATGGTTGCGTTTGAGTTCGTGATTAGCTAACACGAACGAAGCCTTGAAACGACTAGTTACTGCAGGTGGCATGAAACATGACCACGAGGCTGAGATTGTCGTTCAAGGCTTCACCTTTTGCCCAAAG
>JAZRWV010000156.1:0-7457 GCA_045599925.1 Myxococcota bacterium | reverse complement strand
TATATTATTGCGGCGCGTATGAAATAGCGCCGCACGCAGGGCGTATGGCGAAGACATAGCCCGCGCCAATGCTCGCCGTATGCTGCAGGCATAGGCGAGCCCTTAAAAAAACTACTTTTTGGGAACGTAAATCGCGAACTTGTCTGCAAGCATGGACTGTTGGAGTGGCGTAGGTTCGGCGGGAGAACTGACTCTGCCGATATCGAAACCGCGATAGTTGAATATTCCCCACCAGGCGTCATCGACGACGACGATAGAATCCTTGTCGCTTGCCTTGACAACAGCAGGGCGAGTTCCGTCGAGATTTGGCGTATCAAGTGTCGTCCAGGCATCCGGATAATATTGATATCCCTTGACGGCGACGATCAGGGAGCCGTTTGGAATTTCGGATTTTTCAAAGATTCTGGTTGCAGCGTATTTTTTAGCCGTATCGTTGCCATCGAATAATTTTGAAGGGAATTTGTTGGCGGACTTAATCGTTCCGTAAACGAGTTTGGGGAGATTGCTTGCCTGTCCGGAGTGCCAATAAGAGGTAAAGGCGACACTGAGATCGAGTTTTGTATATTTGCTCAGGTCGTAGCCTGCTTTTTGGGCTGCATCATCGGCATTGTCGGTGTCGTCGAGGTGAGTCGGCACGAAGATGGTCATAACGGCAGGGAGTTTGGCCATTTCTTCGGCAGTAAGGACATTTTCAGCACCAGTTTTGGTGATGGAAAATGCGCGATATTTGAAATCTCCCCACCATTTGTCATCCACTTTGACGACGTTTGTTTTGACGGTTGCCGGACGCTTGGATTTTTCAATGCCGGATTGCAAATCTGTCCAGCCATCGGGAATATATTGATAACCTTCTTTGAGGACAATGACAGAACCGTTGGGAATTTCATAGCGAGAAAATATCTTTGTGGCTGCATATTTGCCCAGTGTTGTTGTACTTGTTCCGCCGGTTTCAGCACTGATCATGTTGGAATAGCAGTATTTGGTGTCATCTTTTTTATAGACGGCTGTTAGTGCACATACGCCATTGTAAACCGTTGATGGATTGTAATAGGCGTTTTCTGTGGCACCGAACTGAAGTTCTTTGTATTTGCTCAGATCATAGCCAGCATCGGTGAATATTTTTTGAAGTGTTTTTTTGGCATCAGAGTAGTCTGCCATGACGCCTTTCTTTGGAATTGTGACCTGATATGGATTTTTATAGGCGTTCAGAACGGCTTCTTTGATAGCGCTAATCTGTCTGTCTGTATAAGTCAGATTAACCTTCGACTCGGTCGCCTTGGGACGGTATTTGAGATTGGAAATAGGTCGTTTTGTGATTTGTTTTGCCCACATGAGTGCAGCGGTAAAACGACCGTTATTTTCTGACATGTGATAGCCGTCCCGGTTCATGTTGTCGCCGATGATGCCATTTCGCATGTTTTGAATGGCCGTTCCGGCAGGGATAACTTCGACAAAATCCTTGTTCGTCAGGATTTTGGCTTTGATGGCGTTGATCGTAGCCTCATACATTTTAATCTGATTGTGTCCGTGGAACGGCATTTGATAATGCGTACATCCCTCCTGGATCCCCCAGGTCATGGCCCAGTAAAATTTCGGATTTGATGTGGCGTTGTCTTTAACAGTTTTAATGACATACTGAATATCATCATTATATAAATCAATGACACCGGAGGGATATTGCTGGATAACGACATAATCCCATTTTTCCGACTTAATTTTATCTTTATAATTGGGTTTTGATGAGTTTTTCTCAGTGCCATCCACATTATAATAATATGTCAGGGCGGGATTGTTATTTCTGATATTATCGGCGTGATCATTGACAGATCGTCCGCCGGAGTACAGAACTCCAACCGTGACATTTTTGTAACCGAGCTCAAGAAGAATATCGGGCAGATAGCGAGTGGCGTCTCGCATAAAGCTGTTGCCTATGCCGAGGATTTTGATGCTGGTTTTGTTGTCGAATTCCGGCGTGCAGGCTGCACCTTCTGTCTTGCAGATGTATCCTTCTTCGACGGTACATTTGACGGAACATCCGTCTCCTTTCGTCGTATTGCCGTCATCGCATTCCTCATTGCCGCCAATTTTTCCGTCACCGCAGACATTGGCTGGAAGAATTTTCTGACAACCAGAACTATCGCATGTCCAGCCATTTTCGACGGCACATATTTGGGAACATCCGTCTCCGTCTTCGGTATTGCCGTCGTCACATGCTTCATCATCGGCAAGATTGCCGTCGCCACAGACACTTTCCGGCTCAATGAGCTTGCATCCGGAACCATCGCATGTCCATCCTTCTTCTATCATGCACGATGTCGAACACCCGTCACCATCTTTGGTATTGCTGTCATCGCATGTCTCTTCGCCGGTGATTTCACCGTCTCCACAGACCGATTCTTCCGGGCCAGGGTCTGCAAGTGGTGTGCAAGACTGACCTGGTGTTTTGCATTCCCAGCCGTCTTCGAGTTCACATGCTGAGGTGCATCCATCGCCATCGGTGTCATTGCCATCGTCACAGCTTTCATCGCCCGTCTTTTTGCCATCGCCACATTTCTCTTCTTCGACCGGCATTTCGATTTCGGTACAGACTTCTCCTTCTGTTTTGCATTCCCAGCCGTCTTCAATGGTACAAGTTTCTGAGCACCCGTCTCCATCATCGGTATTGCCGTCGTCGCAGCTTTCATCGCCAGTTACGACGCTGTCGCCACAAACCTGAGCGATTTCATCGGTATTTGAAGAGCTTCCGGAATCGTCGCTGCATGCATTCATCATCAGCATACAACACATCACTGCAAGAAAAAGCCAGTTATTTGTTTTCATAAAACCTCCAGAACAGAAAACAATAGTCACATCAGACAGACTATTACAATCAAAGTCCTATCATAATTGAGAGGTGTTAAGCCATTATTAAATCGGAAAAATCTATTATGTAATTTTTAATATATTTATTTTTTATAGTCATCATTACAAATTATTAATTTTTCGCATGTTTGACATTTTATTTTGAGGGCGCGCCTATGCCCTTTTCGGGCATACGGCACGCGTTTGGCGCGGGCTATGGCGTTGTACAGCCGTTGTACACAACGGCTCAACACAACGGCTCAACACAACGGCTCAACGCCATACGCCCGCGCAACACGTTTCCGACTGAATAGAAAAAATAAAAAGCCGGCGTATCAACCAACGGGAGATAGCCGGCTGGCGAAGCCGTATTCGCGACATCGTCGCGAAAAGGCGCAGCCAACCCCAAAATTTATAACGACCAGGCGAACTTACTGCGTGTTTTTCATTCGCATCATCATCTGTGTTAAACTTGGTATCAACATTGCTAAAGCCGATGCCGGCCGATTGCGTCAATTTCCAATAGAGTTCGGAGAATTTATTCATGAAAAAAGATGTTTTGGTATTTTGTCTTGTTGGTGTGATTTTGTGTGGATGTGCACCCAAAACAGAACAAAAATTAGTGGAGGGCAATGAACCGGCGTCTGGTATTGCCGCAGTGTCTGCAACAGAGCCAGAGAAAGAGGTTGCACCTGCGAATTCTGAAAGTGCTAAAGATCTGAATATCGATGCCAAAACTGCAAATGACACAGGAAAATACAAAGGAATTGAATGCGGTGAAGTTTTCTGCCAACACGGCGAAAAGTGCTTGGATAATCAGTGCAAAACAATGTTCAGAATGGTTATCAATGCTGACGATGCTGACGATGATGACGTGGAGAATGAAGAGGTTTATCTCGCACCAATCCCGAAAGAGGGACATGTTATTAATGAAAACTCCGATTATTGGGAATGCCGGAGTGAGACTTGCTCTTATCAACTAAACAAGGAAAAGACGTTCACTATCACTAAAGGTCTGCGCATTCGCGAGGACAAAGTATATTGCGGCGGTAACGGCATTGAACTTGATGAAATGGAAAAGTTCACATGTACGGATTTTGGCTGGATCTGCACGGATCCCAAAGGTTGTGACTGCATGACTCACATAAGACCATATAACGACGAAACAGAAGTAATATGTTCTCCGGGTGAAAGGTGTGACGACGGATGCGAATTTGTGGAGAATGTGCTCAAAGAAACTTTTCTTTGCAAAGATGGCAATTGTGCATGCGGCCAAAACCGGTGCGGCAAAAATCAGGTTTGCGCGTATGGTGATTGTTATTTTGCAGGAACAGTTCGCAACGGCAAGGCAGATTGTGAATTTAGCACGACAGACCTCTATCTTTCATCAGATAGAGGATGTGGAGACCCTGAAATCATAGTTCGCTATTCATGTAAAGAACAATGTCCTTCCGAACATCCTCCTGTTGTGAGGGAGGGGTATGAATATGAATACCAAAGTGACTGGTGTTCTGAAATTAGTGTCGGCTTCTGGATGTGCCGCAGCGAATCGGGATGTGTGTGCGGTGAAATGCATTGTCCGGCGGGGTTTGCTTGTGCTGATGGTCAATGCATTTATCCGGATTTTGATGAGAGTGTTGGGTTTTCCAGCAGGGATGATGAATACGAATGTGGCAGCGAATATAAAGACCATTGGCGTGTACCGATTTTTCCTAAAAATGCGGCACATTTTCAAGTATATGACATATACATGAAGAATGAAAGTATTTGGGCGTGTGATGGCTCTGGGGAGTGTATTTGTAATGGTCAGCCATTGATGGCCCATACCAAATGTGTTGTTGAACCGGACAAAAATGAATATATCATTTGTGATGGCAATGGCCCATTACATGATATTATGCGTGATCCACAAAAGATGTCACATTATCGATGCGATGATGGTGAATTTAAATGTTTAGATGCTTCCTGCATCTGCGGCGGCGAAAATCTACCGGCCAATGCGCATTGTGATGATGAGATCATAAAGTGCAAACGTCTTGAGAAGCCAGATCATTTCGATGGATATGAATGTAAAGATGATGCGTGGATCTGTGCATCCGGGCAATGTTTATGCGATGGGGTTGAGTTATCCAAAGGGGCAATGTGCGAGCACAGAGACGGGCATGAATATCAGGTATGCGGTAAGCAAAATTTGCCAGGAAACACAGCAATAAAATATGAATGTGTCAATCAAGAGTGGATTTGCCCGTCTGGGCAATGCTTATGTGATGGCGTGGAGCTTTCAAAAGGAGCGAAATGCGAACAAAGGGATGGGCGTGAATATCTGGTTTGTGGCGATCGTTATCTGACAGGGAAGACAGTGTCAGAATATCAATGTGTGAAAGAAAATTGGGAAAGCAAGGTTGCAGAAGGAAAAAGGCATTGCAATGGAAAATTATTGCCGGTAGGAACAGAGTGCTTCGCCAAAGAGGAGCACTTTGGGAAAATAACCCCCGAAGCGGCCTGGTGTGGAGCCAACAATTATCTTTATGAATGGGATAATTACGTTTGTAATGATGGAAATTGGGTATGTACATCAAAGGACAAACCCTGTCTTTGTGGAGGTGCGCCACTTCCTGAAGGTTCAATATGTAAAAATGACCAATTTGAATGCGATTGGGATTCCTCTTTTGCTGATGATGAGGATTATGCCTGCCAAGGGGGAAGGTGGATTAGAACGGATAGTCCAGAATTCGTATGCTGTTAGGCAAATGAGAATTATCATGAGAACATGAATCAAACATTTTAGAAAAATACCCAAGCAGTAATCATGCGGAATCAACCGCCCTCTATCTTTATCCAGAGCAGAAGAAAAGGGAGACAATCTATCAAAAGAGATAAATCATAATGAATAAAGATAAAAAAACTGAGTAAAGATAAAAAAACAGAAATCTGCACGTAACTATCGGCCTGTGTTGATGCCCAATTCATCAACACAGGCCACATTTATGAATTCTGATGTTTTGAGCAAGGCTGTTGGCCTTTGTTCAACGCCTCGATGGTGCATATCGGCAAAGCCGACATGCACACATTAATCGACGATATAGAAATCGACGGATGTCACGACACGGACGACTTTTCGCTGTTCCATGCCTTCTTCAGCATCATTGACGGTGAACCATCCCTGCTGAGCCTGCTTAATCTTTCCAACAGCACTATTGGAATCGAGGGCAAACTTTTCAGCCGCTTCTCGCGCATTTTTTGTCGCTTCTGCAATCATTTCCGGTTTGATTGCGTTCAAGTTGACAAAGTCATAACTGACATTGGATGCATAAAATTCCTTGTCAGTGCCGTCAAAATCCGTTGTGTGCATATAGGCGTCGCCAATTGCCTTAAGATTGCCAGTGCGAACAAGAATATGCTGTGTGATATCTGCCACCGATGGATGATTGACGAGGTCATATCCGATTTTCTTGCCATCATCGTTATATTTGGTTTCTTTTGATTGATATGCCTTACGGAATTCAATCTCTGGTTTGTCGATGACGAGATCGGCATCCGTCAAACCATTGGATTTGAGATAGTTTATGATCTCGGTGTTGCGTTCATCAAAGAGTTTATGTGCTTCATCGAGCGTTTCTGCCTTCACAGAAAATCTGACACGCATCGTGGCGAGGTCGGCATCTACTTCGCGCTCGGAAAGCCCGCGAACGGAAACGACGCGATCCGGCTTGGCAATTGTACTGAATCCAGCTGCAATTTTTCCAAATCCACCGGATATAACGACCGAAGCTCCGACAAGGGATGCCCCAATAATAATGCCAAGAATGAGTGACTTTGCGATGTTGCATTTATTTTCGTTCATTGTTACCTGCTTTATACTTATATTATATTATAATAATTTATTAATTCTGACGACCTTCAATCGCGGCCAAAAGCTGTGCGCCAGCGGCGATGAGTTTCCGCATCTCTTCATCACCATCAAGAATTTGTACATCAAGTCGGTAAAGAAACGGATTGAATTTCTGACGAAACACAGCCACATCCTTGTTTCCGTCACGCAAATAATAAGTCTGAGGAATCAGACTGCTCAAAATTCTTCGAACAAGAGCAAGTGCCGTCGAATCTTCTGTGAGCTGCAATTCCCTGCCACCGGGCAGGGTCAGAATCCACGAATCCTGAATGAGTGAGTTCAACCCCTGACGTTTCCAGGTTCCGATAATTCTGTCATCATGTTCCGAATCATAAACATCATATTTTGCTGAAAAATCAATGACATTCTGAGCCTTGATGAACAACATTTTTGTCGACATCGAGCTGTCTGTATAAATCGTTATTTCTTCTTTAAGCCTGAAGAGTTTCATACGACAATACGCATGATTCGATTTTTTGTCAGGCGACATAAAATCGAATGTCCTGCCGCCAAAAGAAAAGAAACGGCGACGAAACAGGTAATTGTCAAGCTCAAACAGTTTAAACCCCATAACAAAACTCCTTAACTTCGTATTCTGTTTCACAAGGAAACCCACAGTATTCCCTGTATGCTGAAAACCGAATATACCGCATTCTTACAAAAAATACAGATTTTTGATGAATGAAGTTTTGTGGGCGCGCCTATTCGCTTTGCGAATACGGCT
>JAZRWV010000155.1:0-8083 GCA_045599925.1 Myxococcota bacterium | reverse complement strand
ATGCGCGACGAATATTAATCTTTTGCCACATGTTAGAAATATTAGCCGGAATCTCGGAGACTTTCCGTATTCCAAGAGAAAGGCTCAGTGCTTCGTCTTGAGGAGTATCGGAAAAGATGATTGCCAATGAATTCTGAATGTTCTGATTTTCCATATCCTGAAGGAAAGGAGCCTCACAGACATCTTCATCAAACAAAATGACATCATTCGAACGAAATCCAGAAGCATCAAGTGCGCGCTCGATATATTTCCACGCATCCTCAACTTCATTTTTTCCATCAAACCAAAGCCCAAATCTCACTGGTGCAAAATAAACAACGAATCGGTTGTTTTTGCAGTGACTGACGAGTGTCTGAATGAGATTATCATCGATTGAAATATGCCCATCCTGGTTCCATTTCATCAATTTTTCGGCTGCTACGTAAACGGTTGTCATAATCCCTCCGTGGATATGCGTTACGAAACAGCATCTTACGATATTTTTTTTTATCTCAAAATTTCAGGGGTTAAGCTTTATTTTTTCATCAAAGACAACAGAAGTTTTGAAAGAATCAGTACGGACGGAACGGGTTTTGATTTTAAAGCTCTATCAGTTTCAAAGACATCAGATTCGAATCTGTACAATTCAGCAAGCGTATATCTGGAAACAGCCTCGTTGTATTCTTTAAGTGCAAAAGGGATCATCCCTGTTTTCTGAATAATTTCGGAGTCCGAAAGTTTTTTTTCTTTTCCAAGTTTGACTTGAAGCATCATTCTGACATGTCTGGCAAGCATTCCATTGATCACGACAGGTTCCTGTTTTTGATCAATGAGAACCCGAAGAGCATCCAAAGCCGCTGGAATATTGCGTTTTGTAATAGCCTTAGTCAGTTCAAAAATGCTTCTTTCCCGCGTATCGATGACGTGTTCTTCCACGATTTCCGGTGTAATCTGACGGCCATCAGGGATTGCAAGAGCAAGTTTTTCGAGTGCACGTTCGATCATTGCCCGATTAGGGCCAATGCAATTAGCCAATGTTTCAGCAGCATCATTCGTCAAATTCAAGTTTTTTGCGACCGACTTAATATACTCAACGACATTGCGTTCATCCAGATTGGGGCATTGCACTGCATAAGCATTATCTTTAATCGTTTTCCAGGATTTTTTGCGATTATCGATGTTACCGGCAATCAGCACGAGATGAGCGCGAGCTGGTTTCTGAACATAATCCACAATTTTCTGCAGTTCACTTTCGCAAAGCTTATCAATATCGCGATAAATCACGACTTTAGGACCGCCAAACATCGAAACTGTACGCACAGAATCGACTGCTTTTTGTGCATTAGCCTCATCTGCTCGATACATTTCCCAGCTCAAAGGATCGGGGTCTTTACCCTTAAAACGCTTTTTCTCTACGGCATCGACGAGCTTATTAATCATGAAACTGTCCTCGCCATAGAACAAGTAGACTTTTTCTAAAGGATCAACACCATTCAGATGTTGCAGAGCCTTTGGTGTTTCATCGACAGATTTTGTGGATGTTTTAGCCATAACGATGATCATTTCTGGCACAGCAAATGCTGCAGAATTGCTAATTAAACGGAAATTATTTGATTGCAGAATATTTATTGTCTGAACAAAAGCTTATTCACACAAACGTCGATAAACAATTATCTGTAAATCATAAAAAATAAAAGCCGAATCAACTCAAATCCGGCTGATTCGGCTTTAAAAGCTACCAGAGAAACGATGAATTAGTCATTGTCCTCATCTGGTGATGGAGCATCATGTGAAGCCAGGAATTCCTCAATAAGAGGAAGGTTCTTGGATTCACGAATACGATTTTCAATAGCCGTCATGACGGAAGGATTTTCGGCGAGGAAATCTTTACAGGCTTCACGTCCATTGCCAAGACGTTCACCTTCAAAGGAGTACCAGGCACCGGATTTATCGACGACATTAAGGGCAGCTGCGAGGTCAAGGACATCACCTTCACGGTTGATTCCCTGGCCATAGACAATATCGACTTCGACTTCGCGGAAGGGAGGAGCCATTTTATTTTTAACAACTTTAATACGAGAACGCTGACCGACGACATCCTGACCATTCTTGATAAGGCTGACTTTGCGAACATCCAGACGAACAGATGAATAAAATTTTAGTGCATTACCACCGGATGTTGTTTCCGGATTCCCAAACATGACGCCAACTTTTGTGCGAAGCTGATTGATAAATACCAATGCAGTTTTGCTTTTGGCTGCCGTTGAAGTCAGTTTTCTCAGTGCCTGGCTCATTAAACGAGCCTGCAATCCGACATGTGCATCCCCCATATCACCTTCGAGTTCTGCTCTAGGGACGAGTGCTGCAACGGAGTCGATAACAACGATATCCACAGAATTGGAACGAACGAGCATGTCGGCAATTTCAAGAGCCTGTTCACCATAATCAGGCTGACAAATCAACAGGTTGTCGATATCAACCCCCATGCGCTTTGCATACTGAACATCCAGTGCGTGTTCCGCATCAATGAATGCAGCCACACCACCAGCTTTTTGGCTTTCAGCAACGGCATGAAGAGCCACTGTCGTCTTGCCACTTGCCTCCGGACCATAGATTTCTATGACACGTCCACGAGGAAATCCACCAATTCCCAAAGCCAAGTCCAACCCAATTGACCCACTCGGTATCGTAGGTATGGCGGTTTGTTCTGAACTGCCACCAAGACGCATGATCGAGCCTTTACCAAACTGCTTTTCGATCGCACTGATCGCCTGTTCAATTGCTTTGTCTTTCGCGCTCTGTGCTTCTTTCACTTCTTTCGGTTCTCTTGCCATGTATCTACCCCTTATATTGTCATGCCAGAATAATCACTGGTGTGCGAATAATTACTGAACAATACTTCATGTGTCAACTTTTTTTTTCGACTCCGCGGCAGTCTCAACCTATTTATGGTTTATTTTTCGAAATTTTGGCCCTTTTTTTTTCAAAAAATACATTTTTTTATTTTTTATCATTCATCCACGCCTGCGGAATATTCAATTCGGCATAGCATGCTACACCGCTACCTCATTGATAAACGCCTACGGCGTATCATCTGCCAATTTTTCTGCAGATTCCGGCGGTTTGGTCGTTTCCAGTGAATACTCATCAAGAGTCTTAACCATTAACGCCAGAATTGCTGGATCATGCTTGATATAAGCCATCACATCCAATATCTGAAACTTGGTCAACCGGTTGCGAAACCCCGTCATCTCGCCCGACGACGACTTTATTCCATATCGAATAATATAATAGTCGCTCTCCGGATCCTCTGCAGATGCTCGCTGAACAAGCCTGGAAGATGAGGCATTGCCATGACATCGCTCACAATATCGGTCATATATCAGGCTTCCAAGGTAAGCATTTGCATTCGGCTCCCTTTCCGTGAACTGCGATTTCATTTCAAAAAGAGAACCAATTTCTGCACTTTCACTCATTCCCTGTATTGCTTTTGCCATCATTCGAGATCTGGAGGATCCGTCATATGACATATCCGAATACTTTGAACAACTAAACATTATTGTACATATTGCAAATATGCACAAATAAATAAGGCGTCTGCTCATGAATTCCACTGCATCATGCTATTGAATATTAGCAGCCTGTTCGCGCATTGACTCCAATTTCGTTCGAATATCTATGGTATAACGAGTCAATATCGTATCGCGGCTCTTTGAGGCCATTGTCGTTGCTTCGCGATTCAATTCCTGAAGATAGAAATCAATCTTCTTACCAATACATGTCAATGGATCTGACGGTGTCAGCAACAATATCCGAAGAGCAGACAGATGGGTTGCAATACGTGTCAGCTCCTCAGTCACATCGATTTTATCAGCCATCAAAGCCACTTCAGTTGCAAGAAGTGTTTCGTCAACGACAAATTTCGTGTCATCCGTCAGGCTCTTTATTCTCTCAACCAACAACTGTCTGTATTCTGTAATACGCTTAGGGGCGCGAGCCAATGCCTCCTGACGGCTTGTATCGATTTCATCCAGTACATTGAGCATATAGGATTCAAGCGATTTTCCTTCAACACGACGGGCTTTCGTCAACTTTTCCAACGCCAGTCTTGCCGTTTCGAGAACACCTTCATAAAAGCTGTCACTCATCGTAGGAGACTGTTCAAATTCCCATATTTCACGCTGTGAAAGACAAAATTCCAGACACTTATTGCGCGACCATGCATCGCCAAAAATCGAATTAAGTGTCTTTACCCGCGCTTCCAATAAGGCGGAGTTCAACCCTGCTCTTGCCTTCTTTTCATCCCCAATCAACACTGTTACATCCACTCGACCACGAGCAATAAACTGGCGTATCAGACTCTGAAAAAGCAACTCCATTTGACCAGGCATGCTTGGCATTGAAATATGAATATCCACCCCCCTGTTGTTCAGTGTTTTAACCTGAACTTCGACATCAATTCCCTCAATACTGCTCTTTGCTGAGCCATATCCCGTCATGCTGTATGCCATGCTGAACTCCTAATAGAAAAAACCTCCCCAATTTGGGGAGGTAACATAATTTAGTTTGAATGATTACTTAATGCTTTGAATCAGGCACTTATTGCAATGCCAAGTTCTTTGCGCAGCATCGTATAATCTTCACTCAAACTCCAAAGAAGCAGTGAGCCCACACGAGCTTTTGCAGCTCGCGTGCTCACAGGATGACCTTCATCCGAAAGCATACGGTTAATCACCGCTGGATCGTCGCAGAACAACAAACCAACGCGATTTGCAAAATCTTCCACCGATTCCATGAACAAACTGATATTGAGCTTGGTATTGCGTTCCAGAATTTCATGAATCCATTTCTTAACGTTATCGCGATCGTTTGCCTTCAGGTTCTTATCCAGATATTTGGATACCTCCAGATAGGTGGCATCTTTCAACTCAATATTGAGTGAAGGTTCCACCGTCTTAAAGATAATCTGAAGAAGACCGTCCACAACTCTCATACCGAGCTGAAGCAGATAGAATTCCGGACGAAGAAGAATCAGCTGCTTGGCTGCTGAAAATGCAATTTCCTTCTCACTTCTGTCTTTGAGAAGATTCGAATTGACGAGCAGTGCCCGATTTTCAAGATACGCATTCGAAATGCCGCGAAGCTTGTCAAAACGATACAGATTCGGAATTTCTGCAAACCCAAGAGCTTTGGATGAATTTCTCAATGCCCTGACAAAAATCGTGTCCTCGGAAACATCAATCCTCGCTTCTTTTTCTTTGATTCCATATTTGTCAAGCGTGTTGACAAATCGCTCACTAATTATTGGCATGCAGACTTTAAAGATGCGAAGAAGGGTTCTGTCGAGTGTTTTCGGGAATATTTTTGCCCACTGTTCACCAGAAAGCTGATCCGAAATTTTGGGAACCGGCGTATCCGCAAATTTGGCGACAATGGCTTTACCTTCTTCGTCGTTGATGCCAAGAACATCCAAAACGCGATAAATGCAAAGGGATTCGTCAAATTTTTCGAGACGGCGATAACATCTGGCCAGATCGGCAACCGAATCGAGTTTGTCTGGAGCAAGTCTCAGCACTTCGCGGTTTTCATGAACCGCATCTTCGAGTGTGTCATCAAACTGTGCATACAAACTCGCCAAAAGCTGATGAATGCCGACATTGTCAGGATAAAAATCGCTGACAGTCTTATAAGCTTTCGTCGCACCCTTAATATCATTGAGCTGCTGTCTGCGAAGATCGCCAAGCAGCTTGCAAAGAGAAGCCATAAACTTGACATTGAGCGGAGAAATCTTTTCCTGACGGGCAATCATCTTTTCATAGTTTTCTTCGATGCCCTTGTAATTCTCCTGTTTCTGGAGCATTTCAATGATCTGCTTAAAGATTTCAACCTGATCCGGCTTAATATCCAAAACATCATTGAAAAGCTGAATCGCATGTTTCGGGTTGTTCAGCTTTTCTTTGAAAATCCAGGCCTGTTTGAGCAGATACTTGCACTTTTCATCATCATCCGAGCAGTTCCTGACAAGAGCCGTCAACGTATTCAGGCAGCTTTCCCAGTCTTCAGCATGTTCGGAAATCACGAGCAAACGCTGATGTGCGGCCGTGCTCTGCGCACATTCAGCAAGGGCTTCTTCGTACATCGCTTTGGCGCCGGCCTCGTCGTTCTTCTTGTTCAGAAGATCATCACCAATCGACACCAGAACAGCCGCCCGGCTTTCAGCCGATGTCATCGAACTCAGAAGCTTCTCTCTCGATTTGCGAATCGCATCCGCATCACCGCTTGCTTCCGATGCACTCAGCAAAGCATTGATAATCGTCATTTCTCCCGGACGAACATCCAGCGCTTTTTCATAACATTCTCGCGCTTTATCAAGCTCTTCACCAGCCAGATATGCATCGCCGATGTGCTTGAAAATGCGCATCACCATCGCACTTTTCAGCTCATGACGATGGAAAATGAGCAAATCCATCAGAAGTTTGGAATCGGCATCCTTCGGGGCTTTTTCAAGTTCTGCGTCAACAAGTGCCTGCAGCGACTCCAAATCACGCGGATCGTGATTATGAGCTTTTACAAAGAATTCCAGCGATTCCAGGTTCTCATCGCGTTCCTTGTGCATGGTACCAAGTGTACGATAAAGAAACAGATTCTCAGCAGCACTGCGTTTCTTGTCATCATCGCTCAGCAACGGCGTCAAAAGCCCCTGCAGTTTGTTCAAATCACCTGATTCCAGCGCTATCTTTGACAGGCGTTCGATTTCGGAAAATGCAATCTGTTCACTCATTAGTCTGCTCCATGCTCACGTTTTGTCAGTCTCCGTTATAAAGACTGAAGAATTAAAAAAAGCAGTTTAGCTTCTACGCATTACAGATGATTTCGTAAAGTCAAATTTTGGAATTAATTTTTTGTTCGGCGGCTATGGGGTCTTTGCCCCCATACACCGCCGGTTTGCGGCGCGCTATTCAGTGAATACGCGCGCCGTGCCTATTCTGGAATGACATTTCCAGAACCGGGACAAGCCTCAATAATCAATGCGCCTCGCGTCCCCATCCCGAAATCGCTCCTGATTTTCCTCATGTGTCACGGTTTCGAAGATGTTTTCCATGTCCTGTTCCATCAGCATCGCAAAATATTCTCTCACCGCATCCCGAATTTCTTCCATTTCCTGGAACCGGTATGCGCGTTCGCGCATCTGACTCGACCACGCCAGTCCTCGCGTGAAATACCCGAGAAAACACTTGATTTTTCCCATCGCGCCGGCTTTGGAAATCGGCATGTTCTTTATCAGTTCCATATAATGACACACGAAATCGCATCGTTCCTGAAGCGAGGGCTCGAAGACCGGGCGTCCTTCAAAATCGTCAACGATTTGGCGCAAAAGCCACGGATTTCTGAGCAGTCCTCGCCCCACCATAATCCCCGCTGCTCCTGACTGCTCCAGAGCCATTCTGGCATCCGCCCGCGTCAGAATGTCGCCATTGACGAGCACCGGAATCGACAGCTTTTCCACGACCGGACGCACCAAATCCCAATGCGCTTTGCCGCGATACGCCTCTTCCCTCGTCCGGCCGTGCACAGTCACCAGCGCGGCCCCTTCCTCCTGGGCCATATACGCAATTTCTTCAGCATTCATCTGATGACTGTTCCAGCCAAGCCGCATCTTTACCGTCATCGGAATCGTGATGGCAGCCCTAACCTGGCGGAATATTTCCCGACAAAGCCCGGGCTCTTTCATCAGGGCGCTCCCGGCATTGCCGGAAACGACCTGTTTTGCCGGACATCCGAGATTGAGATCAATAATTTGAGCACCTTTTTGCTCACACATTGCCGCAGCTTTGGCAATGCGATCCGGCTGACGGCCATAAATCTGTATCGAAGCAGGTCTTTCCTCTTCGCCCGGAAGCGCCTTATCCCATACCCTGCTCACATCCCGCGCCAAACCTTCGCAATTGACAAACTCCGTCACCGTCAGACCGCATCCGCCGCATTCGCGAATAAGCCGTCTGAACAGCACGTCTGTAATACCTTCCATCGGAGCCAGAGCCGTTGCAGGTTTGACTTCTATATCGCCAATTCTTATGCCTTTTTGAAGTTCTGTCATCATTAG
>JAZRWV010000154.1:0-7397 GCA_045599925.1 Myxococcota bacterium | reverse complement strand
TTTGCTCACTGGGCTCTGCGTTTTTCGCCATTTACAGGATGGCAAAACTCCTCGGCCCCCGGCTTTCCACAGTTTGCACCTTAAAATTTTGTTTTGTTCAGAGGTTCCTTAAAGATTATAAGTTTGATTTTTAGGGCTTTGCCAAAAGAATAAGCATAGAGCCACGGCACGGCATTGAATTCAATTGTAGATTGAATTATGATATATCTCCCAAAAATCGGGAAAATATCTCAATTTTATTTAACATACGGAGCTAAACTTAATGAGAAAACCAATCCTCACAATCATATCGACACTCATTTGTGCAATGAGTACTGCGATCTCCACAAATGCAATTGCACAAGATCTGGATTCACAACAACTTATTCAGGCATATACACAGGAATCCACAGAAAACTTCATGCTGTGTAAAGCTGGAAAACTGACGACGGTTGAATTTGCGACACGTCAAAATGAAGCCTTAAAAAAATTATTGGATGCCAAACTCATCGACAATAAAGCATATCAGGATGCAATAACTGAGATTTTAAAGAGGGCATCAGAATGTGCCCCCCCAAACGATGCGAATGACGAGCAAACAGAGCAAAATCAGCTACAATCCAATACAGCGAATCCATCCAATGCCACAGGGTTCACCCCGGAAGAGCTTCAGGAAATTAACAACGAATTTAAGTCACTTCAAACCCAATGCGAAACTTCTCAAATTACGATCACAGCCTGGCGAGCCCAAAGGAGTGCAATCATAGAAAAGTTTCAGGCTGCCGGAAAACTTTCTGCTGAAGAATATAAAAGTGCTTACACCGGACTTTCACTGGACGAGAAAAATTGTGTTGCCGTACGAAAACTCAAAGAAATCTCGACCTCATGTTATAATAAATATGAGAAGGAAAAGCTTGGAATTGATGGATTTAATCAATGTCTGGATGGTAATTTTAGCAAGTTGGTTCAAGATGGATACATCACAGAAGAAAACAAAAAACAATATATCGACTACCTTGATAATGAAATTTATAAAAACGAACTGAACAATCAGCTTCTGACACTTCAATCCAAGTGCGAAACCAATGAAATGAAGATCGATGAGACCTTAAAGAAACAGACAGAGCTCATCGTCAATGCCTTGAACAAACAAATCATCAGCGAAGAAGATTATAAATCTTATGAGTCCCAATTCGACTTATTACAAAAGAAATGTTCTGCATTTCAAAGCTATCACCAGCACAATGAAGCGTGTTATAAGCAATCTATCGAAATCAATCATCCGTATTCCGAATACGAAAAGTGTCTATCAGATGAACTCAGTGAACTTGTCAGGCAAAATTATATTACCGAAGAAGCGAAACAGGAACAGCTAAAAAAAGCGAGGGATGCACATTCGAATTCCAGCAAATCCACGTCACTTTCTGATGAATGGAATGACTTAACGACCAAATATAGTAATGGCAACATACAACCATCGCGAGCCCGTACAAAAAGCATTGAAATCCTGCAAGAGAGTAAAGACAAAGGCTTAATTACCGATGATGAATATAAGAAACTATATGCCACTATTCCTAATGAGGATGATTATATTGCGATGAGTCCTGCAGGCCAGTTTGAATTGAGAATTGGTCTGACAGCGGGTGTCATTCTGGATGATTCCTGGCAACGCAGCACACTTCCGGATGATCCTCTTGCATCATCGACCTTTTGGCCAAATCGAGGCAGCAGCAGCACGGATTTACTCAGTCAATTCGGTTTTTCTGCAGTCCTCGGATATGTATGGTGGTTTATAGGATTCTATATTCAGCAGGAATTCAGTGGCGGCTGGTGGGTCGGAGATGTCGACGATTCCGATAAATCTCAAATATTCGGGATGACATTCTTAGTTTTCAGAATGCAGTATTCATTTGACAGCATCCCGGCCAGACTGGCGTTTGACCTCGGGATTGGAGCGGCCTACAGTGTTGGAGACGATCGCGAAAACAGAGAACAATCCGGTTATCGCAAGCCATATATTTTTGACAACAAATTAGATCCGGGGACAGAATTTGCAGCAAAAGTCGGCATCACCTTTGATTATTTTGTAACACCACGTCTGGCCATTGGAATCAAGTTTGATTACAATTATATCGATAATTATGTGAATCTACCGAGCAAATTCGACCAGTATATGTATTACAGTGACCCGGAAATCAGTCATACAAGCCACTATTTCCAACCGGGCATACAGCTGACGTATGCATTTCCAATCGGAATGTAAACGCATCAGGGTTGACATCATCGATAAAACACAAAAAGCCGCGTATTGCGAAGCAATAGCGGCTTTCAATGCGCGGCGTATCGGCCGGCCGGCCGATAGCGCGCGAACCAGAGGGCGTCTTATTTACTGGAAGTCCAGGTGATCTTGTTAATAGCGATGCGATTTGCTGTGGTATCATCCGCACCAAGCTGAGGCTTAATTTCAAATGATTTTGCATCCGAATCGTCGACTTCATAAGTCTTCGAACCAACCGTTCCCTTGGTACTGCAAGTCAAAACCTCCTGAGCCACCGAGTCGACCGTAACGTCGACACTCACAGTATTTGCATAACATGTATAATCGATAATCAGAGAGCCAAGTCCATCCAAACCGGTGACTGTGAAATGACTCTGATTCGAGCTTTTACCGGTCATAACCATTGCATCGCGATAGTTGCTGTCGGCAAATTGAGCTTTTGCATCGATTTCGACACCGCTTTCATATTCTTTTTTCATTGAGGAAGAATAGCCACTGCCGGTCTGATCTTCAAATGTCAGTTCATATTTGATATCAAAATTTGCTGGATCTTTAATGGTTACAGGCAGTGTAAACGGAGTGGTATCAGCAAGCCTGACGGTTACGGAATAATCGCCGGCGACCATGGACGCTGCAGCTTCAACCTTAAATTCTGCAGAATGAGCACCGGCTGCGACAGAGACGCCTGCCGGAACGGTCAGACCTTCGCTGGCTTCAAGCGTCATCGTTGTATCTTCTTTAACAGTCTTATTAAAGTTTGCTGTGACCATCTGCGAGTTTCCAGCCTTGAACGAAACAGCCGCAGGTTCACAAGACGCAACGAGTGCCGGAGAAGCATCGGTCCCGACGATAGTCTTTGAAATGCTCTTCTCGTCGTATGTCACCGTAATGATCACATCTCCGGAAGCAGGCATTTCGACTTCAAATTTTGCATTCTGAGCATCTTTTGCGACAGGAACAACAGAAGGACAATTGCCAGCGCTACAGCTGACAGCGATATTGATATCTTCTTCGGCAGCCATGTTCATATTGATGGTGACTTCGACAGTCGAATTCCATTCTGCATCCATAGGAACATCTATTGAGGAAACCCCCAGTCCTGCAAAAAGATCATCGGCACTGCGAGGCGCAATCTTTGAAAGCGTGTAGTCATAGACGAGAATACCAGTGACATCATAAGTTGTACCGATTTCAACGGCGGCATCTATTGCAGAGGTTCCCATAATATAGTCATCAATGTAAGCGACATTATTATTTGAATCGCTGCAAAAATAGGTTTTGGAACCAGCATCCGTATTGCCATCGGGCTGTTTGTAATCTGTAACGGTAAGTCCTCTGACGGTTACGAGAACGCTGTCATAAATGTTCTTTGAGCCACTCGTTGACGTATTTTCGGTTGTCTGTGCGGCTGTAAGAATGGTCGGCGAGACGGTGTGACCGGAACTTTCGACATCAACTTTGGTCGGATTCTGGATTTCAAGAAGTCCTTTATAATTGGTTGATTCGCCAATAATCGTCACGAGATCGCCGACCTGAACTTTGCCAGCAGCGTCCGTGTTGTAAACAAAGGCACCTGCAACATTTTCCGGATCCTGAATAAAGAATCCAGTGTTCGAAGAGGCGTCATATTTTTTAGCAATGGCAGTGACAACCCCCTTTGTCTTAATCATACCAGGAGTGAATGAAGTACCGACAAAACTTGTGCGAAGATCATAAACAGAAGTCATCTGAAGCGAGCAGCCTTTGCCATCTTCATTGTTGCCGTCATTCATACAGGCGTCGCAGTCATTGGACAGGCCGTCACCATCATCATCATAACGATCGTCGCAGGGATCACAGACATCACCGAGACCATCTTGGTCTTTATCCGCCTGATCAGGGTTGGCAGCATCAGGGCAGTTATCGCGAAGATTTTCGACGCCGTCGTTGTCGCGGTCATCTGGATTGAATTTGGGGCAAGAGGCGTCGTTTGCAGCGCATGTCGGATAGGGATCGCAGACATCGCCGAGACCGTCACCGTCCATATCCGCCTGTTTTCTGTCGGTGTACTGCGGGCGGATCGGGTTGAAGATCGTCGGGCAGTTGTCGACGTCGTCGGCAATGCCGTCGCCATCGGCGTCATTGGCTGCGGTGAAGTTCCCGTCATAGAGCGTCGTGTTCTGATCGGTCGTATCTTTGGCACGCGTACGCATTGGTGTACATGTCGGCTCATCTTCCGGTGTATCGCAGAAGAAAAGCGGATAAGCGGCTATGCCGCTGATTGCCGAATACGTGTAGTTACCGCCGTTTCCGTTTACATTCGCTTTTTTGTTGACGCCGCATACATTGATATCATCCCCCTTATCCATGAGGTTTGCATCGCCATACATCATCTTGCCGTCGATCATCACGAGTGTGACATCCTTGCTTTCGGCATCGATAACAGCGCGATAGGATTCACGGACATTCGGATATTTCTTAAAGATGGCGAGGTCTGCGATATATTTTTCCTTAATCTGTCCGAGGATACCATCGAGACCGAATGCGACGGCATTGTTGTAGGTCGGCATTTTCCAGATTTTATAATCGGAGAAATATTTGCCGTAATAGTTTTGGTTGAGGTCATCGATGCAGGCGAGTTCGCGCAGAACGGTGGCGGAACCGGAATAAATCCAGTCCGTACCGAGACCGATGGTAACGCCCATGGTATCATACATAGGAGCCTGAGCCGTGTCGCCATAGAGGGAGATGTTGGTTCGGGGTGACCAAACGAGTTTAACGCTGTTTTCAGCCATCTGGGAGACGATTTCAGGCGTAGCCGCAACGCCGTGAATAACGGCGAGGTTTTTGTTAAAGATGTCTTTGGCGCCGGTGCCGTTTCCGTCAATGCCCATGCCGTTGAGGCAGCGGAGTTCATTGTAGGCCCCCTGGTTGATGCCTTCGGCAATGTGCGGGCCATAGGGACACTTTTCTTCGGGCTTATCTGCAAAATTGCTGATGGCTGTATTCACGGATTTGTGATATTCGTAATTGGAGCAGCTGGAAACTGAAGTATAGTTTTTGCTGGAATCGCCGAGCGGGAATGTCTGATAAGTGGATTTGATGCCTTCAATTGCGTTCACATCGATATTTCTGGCAAGCCCAGTGACGTTTCCTGTAGAACCAAAAATGCCTGTTGTGCCGGCCATAATGGCACGAAGTTCAATAACTTCACCATGCATTGGCTGTTCACTTGGAACTTTGGTATGTCCGTTTGCACCTTTACGCCAGTCATAACGGTGATCAAAACGTTCGTCTGCCCATTTTCCCGGCCTGCTGTTGGAATAGCTCACATGTTCGTGGCCATTGATAAAGCTCGGGGAAATGACGGCATCGGGGCAGGTGATGACGGTCGCATTGGAGAGATCGGGATCACAGCCAACATAGGTAATTTTGTTGCCTTCGATGACGACGCTGCCGCCGGCATACGTTTTTTCAAGGCCGAGGACATCGCCGCGAAGAACGATTTTGGAACCGGAACCGGACTTTTCACAGGTATTGGATGTGTCTGAAATGGTCAGAGGCGCACATGCAATGGTGTCTGGCTGGACTTCGCATGCCCGTGTAATGGTGTTGCAGAAATAATTATGATCTGTCGGGCAGCCATTTTTAATGCAGTCTTCCTGTTCAGGGTCACATATATTTGTCTCTTCGTTGCATGTGTATTTATCCGGGCAGCCGTCTGTTTTGCAGTCTTTTGTTGCTGGAACACATTTGTAGTTTTCGCAGGTAAATGCAGAATCCTGACACGGATTGATATCAGAGCATTCCGGCGTGTAGCATGCTTTCGTGCTGCTGTTGCAGATATCTCCGGTATTGCATGCAACTGCATTTTCATTCGTACAGTTGACAACACACTTTACACTTGCTTCGTCACAATATTCACCGGGATTTGTGCATTCAATATCATCACAGGTTTTCGGATCACACTGGCCTGTAGCTGTATTGCATTTATGATTCTCATCACAAACGTCATTTTCATTTTCGACGCAGTTGAACTCAGGATTTTGGTCACATTCGCCTGTATTCTGATTACAGATTTCATCGTTCGAGCAAAGAGTGCCGTCTAAACGGCAGTCTTCTTCATCAACATTTTCATCACATTCGCCAGTATTCTGGTTGCAGACTTCGTCTTCTGTACAAATAGAGGCATCCTGACGACAGTCTGATTTCTGCTGATGTGTGACACACAAACCGGCTTCACATTCCTGACCTTCGGAACAGTCAGATTTTCTATCGCAGGTGCCAGGAAGTCTGCAAACTTTGTTTACACAAACTTCATTGGTTGCACAGGCTGGATCGCATTCGGAAACAATGGGCGTGGGATCATCTGGACTTGTTCCCGGTTTGCATGTGTCATAATCGCAGTAATATCCAGCTTCACATTTAGGCTCACAGAATTCCTCGCCCTTGCAAATACTGACGTCAGCCGATTCAGTGACACACCCCTGAGAACATTCCTGAATATATATCACCCCATGAGCACCACATCGAAGCTGTGATGAGTCGTCAAAACATACAGGCTTATAGCCTTCACAAGGATCTTCACTTTCCGAATCGCAACCATATCCCCCAATCATCGAAATCATTCCAGCTAGGAACAAAAGCTTTTTGTGCATTGTCATACTGACCTCCGGCAAAAGAAAAACAAATGTGCATTTGAAATATCATGTCTTTTCACAACAGCACAATGAATTGCGCAATTTTTAACGCGTATCTTTTTTTACCAGCTCTGTCAAACACCAAATCACCGCAAAAGCAAGGTTTTTTGCAGGCACCACACACACACACACCTACAACTTTTTTTTTCCCATCATCCCCCGACTGAATGAGTTCCGAAATTCACAACACATCTTTGAACATCATGTTTTCTGTATGGTTCATCATTGCAAAACTCGAGTTACAGCAAAACCGGAGTGAATGCAAAGCAACTGAAATATTAGGAAAACTCTGAATAAAGATTAATAGCTTTATTTTTCTAGGGCTTTGCCCTTTTTCCTCAGTTCACAATATGAAATCCGCTTCGTTTCTCTAGCCTGTCGGCTCTTCAACTTGCGGATTTCATTTGTTCACTGGGCTCTGCGATTCTCGACGTTCACCGGACGTCGCTCATCTCGGCCCC
>JAZRWV010000153.1:0-8474 GCA_045599925.1 Myxococcota bacterium | reverse complement strand
CACCCATGAGTTCCCGGAACATGATTTGATCAACGGTATAATTGGGATCGAATCGAAGAATGGATCCCATCGGAACTTCATCAAGTTTTTCGATGATAGGATGACCGCTGTAAACCATATTGTCAGCCCATGCGACACCAGTTTTGAGTCCGGTAATGAGATCTTTCCACCAGACTTCAGCTTCTAAACCAAAACCAATTTGTGTGATGTCGCGCTGTTCACCTTCATTGCCGGTGTCGTATTCGACATCACCAAATGCGCCAACAAATTCGGCTTCGAGTCGAAGTGTGACGTCTTTTGGACATGGAATAAAGAATCTTCCCCAAAGATCGACGATATATGCTGTTGCGTCTTTGTCATACAAATCGTAAGTGGAAGATTGACCATCACCGCTTTGAATCGCAGATTCTTCAGGAGCAATTTTTTGATTTCTGTAGGAAAAGAGAACACCCCAGTCAGCTGTCCAGTGTCGGATTTCGTACAAACTGCGATATCGTTCATCGATTTCCTGCTGCGAAATGGGACGATCGAACAATGATAATGTGAATTGAAGGACATCGTCATTATCACTCAAATCGATGGCTTGTCCGATAGAATCTTGCTGCAGATTGTAGCTGGCGAGTCCGGAATTGACGAAATCCCATGAAAAATCGAGGTAGAAAACGTCAAAGAATGGATCGCGGAGCCGATATTCGATGCGATCAACGGCATCAGAAGATTCACAGTCGAGGCATTTCCAGCCTTTACCTTCGATAATTTGTTGATCACGTTTGTAAACACCACCATCATTATAGACAAGTCCCATGCCCCAGTGAGCAGGAACACGGCCAGCCATGAATGTACCGATAATCGTATCGGCTTCGCCATAAAGTGCTTTAACACCAATCACATTTTTGCCAAAAGTATCTTCATTGACGGGTTCAGCACCATTAAAGGAGAAGAATTCATGAGATCCCCAGTTCGTTCGCAAACCATTGGGCGTTGTTCCGAGAACGAAGTTGTCCATGATGTCAAAACTACCGGAAATACGAACAGACTCAGTAATATGAATGGTCGGCTGATAGCGGAAACGGATATTGCCTCCGAGATGCGTATCTTCATCGCCCATCGAGATATTTTCCTGCTGTGAATTTCCTCGCTGTTCGGAATCAAGCGGTGATGCCACCGGAGAAGTTCCTCGCGTATTCAAATCGTAATTGCCAAATGCATTCAAACGCGTGCGGAAATATCCGTGATGCTCAAAACGCGGCATGCGTTCACTCGTTTTGAGTGCTGGACCATTGATTATAGGTACAGCTGCAGGTGATTGTGCAGTCGATTCAGGTTTTGTCGTCGCTGCAGCTGTAACGGATCCATCAGCGGGAAAGTTACTCGAAAGACTGCGCATGGCTTCTTTGCGAGCTTCCTGACTGCTCTTTTTCGTCGCAATTTTTTCGGGAAGACTTTCTTCCGGTTCGTGGGCAGCTTCTTCTTGCGGGGCTTCCTGATTTTCAGCCACAGCTTCCTGATTCTCAGCCACAGCTTCCTGATTCTCTGTATTTTCTGAGACTGTATTTTTCTGAGCAGCTTCTTCTGTTGATTCAGAAGCTTTTTCAGTATTTTCCTGAACGGCATCTGTTTCAGCCGTCGATGATTCTTCAGAAACGGATTGGGCAAAAGTACCTGATGGTATGAATAAAACTGCTGCCGCTAATGCATACGCCAGTCTTTTAACGCTTATCTGCATACGAATTCCTGTAATTGACCTCATTGGCCATGTCATGATCTGCGGTGTATGGATGTGACCATACCCAAAATTGACCTTCTATACCCTCTGTATTATTTATACGCAACGATTTCGCGGCTTTTGTCCTCAAATCGTTTTTCTTTGATTATCACTTCCTGACTATTTTGAAAAAATCTTAAGCCATTTGGTTTATTTTCTTCACTTTTCCCCTTCCACCACGCCTGCTTGTCCGAAAGGATAACTGTTTTTTTTACCGGTTTATTTCATGAATGGATTTCTCCTCGTTGACAAACCTCTTGGTATTTCATCCTTTGGTGCTCTTCAGCAGCTCAATCGCAAATTTTCAATCCAGAGAAGAGCTAAAAAAATCGGTCATGGTGGCACACTCGATCCTTATGCCTCCGGGCTTCTCGTCATTGCCATAGGCAGAGCAACCAGATTTCTTCGCTATTTTCTCGGAAGTGATAAGCGATATATCGCAGATCTGAAATTCGGACAACGCACGTCTACGGATGATGTCGAAGGTGAAATCATTGCAGAAGCCCCTTATGAACATATCAGTCGCCAGAATGTGGATGAGACTGTTTCGACATTTATTGGAACGATTTCCCAGATTCCACCTGCTTTTTCAGCCATCCATGTCGATGGTCAGAGAGCATATTCACTCGCAAGACAGGGTCAGGAAATCAATATACCTCCTCGCGATGTTCAAATTCATCGCATCAATGTACTCGAGTGCGATTTGCCTGAAAAGCCATTATTAAAACTCGATATCGCATGTTCCGGCGGCACTTATATCCGTTCAATTGCCCGTGATCTCGGCCATGCACTTCATTCTGAAGCACATCTTATCGGCCTTCGCCGCACCAATGCTTGTCATTTCGATATCGCTGATGCTCATACACTCGATTTTTTTATGGAACAGTCAGATATCGTAGAATACATCTACCCTTATCAGAAGGCGATGGCACATTTCCCTGCCATAAATCCTTCTGCTGAGAAAATTCATCGCCTTCTTAAAGGTTTGCCTGTGAATTTTAATCTATCCGAGGATGGCATTTATACAGTAAATTACAAAGGCGAGCTCATTGCTGTGGTTGAGCGAAAAGAAAAACATAACGATTATCTCAGACTCTTTTCAGATCAGGAATTTGGCCGTTTTGAGGAGACGGTTGCATGAAGCTTGGGGCGTATACACTCATTAAAAAAATTGCTGAAGGCGGTGTCGCAGACATCTACCTCGCAAAAGCAAAAAACAAATTGGGACAGGACAAATATCTCATTTGCAAGTGTGTGCGTAAAAACTTCTCCGAAGATGTCGAATTCCTTACCTCCATTATAAACGAGGTTCAACTTTCAACTCGCCTGTCTCATCCCAATATTATTAATATCTTTGATCTATGCTCCTGTGACGGAAATGCTTTCCTGACCATGGAGTATCTCGATGCATTCAATTTTCAGCATCTTCTGAAAAAAAATGCTGAACTCTGGGACAGAGTCCCTTACGATATCGCCATATATGCCATTGGACAGGCTGCTCTAGGGCTTCATGCAGCTCATGAACTTAAGGATAAGTTTGGAAATCCTCTCGGACTCGTTCATCGCGATATCAGCCCTGAAAATATCCTCTTCGGTTCCAATGGCGATATTAAAATATCTGATTTCGGAATCGCAAAAACATGCAAAATGCCAGACATTACGGACGGTGATGTCATTAAAGGCAAATTTAATTACATGAGCCCTGAACAGGCCTGGGGGGATAAGCTTGACAGGACTTCTGATCTCTACAGCCTCGCTATTGTCTTGTACGAAGCTGTTTTAGGGCAAAGATTTAATCCTGCGGATGATTTCGATGATGCCATCAGTCGCGCTCGTATGGCTTTTTTCGAACTTCCCGCAAATATTGATCCCGATTTTCCGGAAGATCTTTCCGATGTGATGCTCAAGGCACTTGATCTTGATAGAAAACTTCGTTTTCCAACGGTGCTGGATTTCAAACTTGCACTCGATGAATGTGCAAAAAATCATCACTGGAATGTCAGTAAAAATGAGTGGATTTCTTACCTTAAAACCCATATCGATTATCCGGAATCCCGTCTTCCTCTTCTAAAAGCAGGGGAAATTGCTCCCGATCAAACGAGTATCCTTAAGCCGGCTCTGGCCATTGATATCGGTTTTGTCGTCGATGCCGATGCAACATGCCAGATTTCTCAGGATGATCTGCTTCGTCTGCTCAGACATGAAGATATTTTGCGAGTTGGCAAACAGCCGGCACTGGATTTGCCGGCAGAGGAAGACAGTGGAAAAACGACGGTATTGATGCAGCCTTCATTTTCGGATGATAAGAATATTTCGAATGATCTTGACGGTAATGAGGGGGCCAAAACTTCTCTCCTGTCGCAGCCTTCGATTTTCCGCATGGAAACAATCAAGGCCAATGATGAAATGAAGAAAGCATTTTCTTCGACTCCTTCAAAATCATTGCCCGTTTCAAAACTTCCGGACAGTATTGCCAATCTCAAGTTGCCGCCTTTGAGTGCACTGGATGGCGGTAAAACTGAAGCAATTGTTCAGCCTGCATGTTTCAGAACTGAAACTTCGAAAGAAGACAAGACAAAGGTTGCAAAGCCGGATCCTGTCAATATTTTGGAAAGTTTGAAAACAGATGCCGTTCCGAAATACGATTTTCTGAATGACGATCCCGGTATTTATGATGACAGCGATGAGGAAGACGGACAGTTCAAAACAGAGGTAAGCCTGGATCCCATTGCGCCGCCTGGAGCTTCGATTTCCGGTGATGATGCGGACGGGCAGTTCAAAACAGAGGTAAGCCTGAATCCGGTTGCTCATCCCGATGCTTCGAAATTCAGTGCCATGGATTCTATGGAAATGAAAACGACAGAATCGGCACTTCCGATCGTTCCGCCTGCAAATGGCGATTCCAAAACACCAGGAAATGCTGATATTTCTGAACATTGCGATGAGTCGGAGAAGTTCAACGGCGCCGTTATTGTTCGAAAAAATGAAAATACCGGTGAATTCGATGTCATTCAGGGAAATCTGGTATCTGGAAAGTTTTCCCGCAATGTCATTATCGTCATTATTCTGGCTATTTTGGCGATAGTGTTGGTATTTCTGAAGTTTTATTTGGGTGAGTGATGCCGCGCCTATGCTGGCGCATACGGCACGGCGGCTTGCCTGTGCTGGCGCATACGGCAAGCCAAAAAATGGATGTTTCGCGTATTGCCTGCGGCAATAGCGAAACATATCGGGCGTATTGCGAAGCAATAGCCCGGTTTCTGAAATCTTAAAACAACATTGGTAAGGCATAAACAGAGGAGAGCCGGAGTGAGCCGGCGAGGTTATTGTTAGGCATGATGAGGGGCAAAACCCCGATAAACCAAAAGAGGAAAGCATGGAAAAGACAATTCTCAATCAGAAACTGGTGCTCGATACGGCTGCTGTTCACGTTGCTCCCGGCGGATCAATGCTGTTCAGACTTAGCGGTGATGCGGATTTAATCGCCAAAGTACTGATGGCGCTTCGCGAAGAAATTGCTTATGGCATGATCGACATCAAAACGCTTGATGCCGACAAAAAAGTTGTCGAAGCCGATGTCTATACCGGCAAGGCTGATGTTGCCGATTTCGATGCCGTTTTGGCCGCAAATGGCAAAGACGTGAATTGTGATCGCGAAGAAATCGCAGAAGGCACTGAAATGACCGGCCTTTCCATGCGAGCAAGAAACCAGGTCATTGACTGTCTGGGCAAGTAAATGGTTCCGTTTAAGATTTCTGATGAATGTGTCCGGCAGCTGAAAAGATTGATGGAACGTACGCCAGAGGCTCGTCCTGAACACGGCATTCGCGTTTACATTTCAGGTCTTGCCAATGGAGGTCCGGAATGGAGTCTCACGCTCGATACCTATTGCCCGGAAACGGATGAATGCTGCCAGTTTGACGATCTCAAAGTCATCATTGAACGTGATTTGCTCGAGGCTGTTGGTGGTCTGGATGTTCAGTACGAATCGTTCGACGACGATGATGAAGCCGGCGGTTTCCTCATCACGGCTTTAGATCCGGAAATTCAGGCGCTCTATGGCGGATGTGGGGGCAACTGCAGTTCATGCCATGGCGGATGTCATGGATGTCATGGCGGATGCGGCCATGAACATTGCGATGACTGCGATTGAATGAATAACCCTCGATAGCGCCTTTTGGCGTTATCGGGGGATTAAAAAGCCATTTCATTAAAATATCCCCATAGGGGATAGACTAATATTTTACGTCAATTTTTTGTTCCAGCTGTTCAAGTCGTTTGCGGAGATCTGCGACTTCGGACTCGAGTTCTTCTATTCTCTGGACGAGCAGATATGACAAAAGTTTTTCATCCGAACTGGCTTTTAGTGAATCAAGTTTTGTCAAAATGGATGTAATGGGACGGTCACCTTTGGGTTTGCCTGTGTTTTCGACAGGTTTTTCTTCATTAATTTTTGTCTCATCTTCAGGTTTTTCAACACTTTCGAGTGGCGAGTTGTCCACTGCACCAGTAATGCGTTTGAGGTTTTCGACTTGTTTTTCGACCTGTCGGATGGCTTCGTCCCTTATCTGCTGAACGGGAACACTCAGCCTTTGAAGTAATATTTCAGCCTGTGACTGTACGAGATTTCGTATACCGTTCTGCTTTTGTTTTTTTTGAGCGATGAGCACCTGTGCCAGTGTCATTTCAGTCAGATCGGCTTTGGTTTCGTTGTCGATGACTTCGATATTTTCACCACGTCGGATGAGTTCACCAAGCTCGGCTAAAGTGATGTAGCGGCTTTGGGACGTATCATAAAGCTTGCGGTTGGAATATCGCTTTATCGTGATGAGCTTTTTGTCTTCTGATGTTTCCATTGTCGTTTCACGTATTGCGTTGTTCGTATCGCATTTCTGGGAGCATCTCAGCATTCGCTTCGATGCCTCTGGTTATTTTGATTAGGTTTAACCTAACCCGATCGATGATCCGGCGTTGCATGCAAACGCCACTACTTATTTCTCAGGATAAATTGCAATGCATTCGATTTCGACGAGACCGCGTTTGGGAAGACGGCTGACTTCGACGCATGAACGAGCTGGGGCGGCGTCTTTAAATACGGCACCATAAACTTCATTGACAGCAGCAAAATCGTCGAGATCCTTGACGAATACAGTGGTTTTGACGACGTGTGAGTAATTGAGGCCAAGCGAGGTCAGAATAGCGCCGATATTGTCAAGGGACTGCTGTGTCTGAGCGATGACGCCGTCTTTGAGTTCACCGGTTTTGGGATCAAGTCCGAGCTGTCCGGAAAGAAAAACGAGCTGTCCGACCCGGACTGCCTGCGAATAGGGGCCGATTGCGGCAGGTGCCTGTTCTGTAGAAATGATGACTTTTTCCATTGTGATAGCCTTTGTTAAAGTTAGAATTCTGAAGCAATGAGTTGTGTTTTCAGCGTATAGGTTTCACCGGGCTGGATGTATTCAAGCGTCGTCCTGAAGGGATGATAGCCATCGCACATGATGGCAATTCTGCGCGTTCCGGCTGTGAGTCGGAGCGGTATTTCTGCCGTATTTTTACCACTGCTGACGATGGCGTCATCGACGATGATAACGGCTTCTTTGGGGGTGACATCGACAAAAAGCTGAAATTCAGCTTCGGTCTGGGTCATCGTCATGCTGGATGAACATCCGGCCAGAAGACCCGCAAATCCAAGAATGGGAAGGTATTTTTTGAGATTCATAGGGTTAGGCATTTTTCTCGGCATAAATCGGGGCGGTTAAACATAACACGATACGTGATACGAATAACGAGAAACGAAATTAATTCAATTTCATTCGGCGTAGCATGCTAAGCCGCAATGTAGAATTGCACATTGCATATTGCAATTTACCGCCATCGATCGACTTTGAGGTAGAAATTATTGAGTTTTTCATCGGCCATATTGGAATATTTTCCATGACCTGGAAGGATTTGAACGTCATCTGGGATGGCTTTCAAAATGAGATCGAGGGATTTTCTGAGATCTGCACCGGAGCCGCCTTCGAAATCGGTTCGGCCGACACTTCCTCTGAATAAAGTGTCGCCGGTGAAAGCGATTTTTTCTTCGGGGATGTAAAAACAGACGCTTCCCGGGGTATGTCCTGGTGTAAGAAAAGATCTGAGCTGAATGCTGCCGATTTGGAATTCCGGGATTTCAGCGAGGTTGTGTTCAAGTGCAGGCATTGGACGAACGGGTACGCCGAACATGGAGCACATGCTGGGGATGGAGTCGACGACGGCTTTTTCGAGGGCGTGATAAGTCACAATGGCTTCAGGAAGAGCTTTTTTGAGTTCATCTGCACCGGTCATGTGATCGATATGGGTATGGGTGAAGAGCATGTAATCGACAGTGGCATGTTCCGAGTTAATGGAATTGAGGAGTTCAGGTACTTCACCGCCCGGATCGATGATAGCGGCGTGATGTGTTTTTTTGCAGATGAAGAGATAGGTGTTTACGCCGAAAGAGCCGATGTTATGTCGGATAATTTTGGTGTTTTGAGTTTCGAATTCGTCTTTAAAATGCAGCATTGGTCAGAAAAGCGTTGATAAAGAAGTTGGATAAAATGTGGGCGCGGTTATCGCGCTGAAGCAATAATATAATGTATATGGGTGTGCAAAATCAAAATAAGATGTGATTTGTGAGCATGAGCAATTCCAGAAATGCGCGGCCGTATGAAATAAGTCGGATCGT
>JAZRWV010000152.1:0-21894 GCA_045599925.1 Myxococcota bacterium | reverse complement strand
CTTCCTCAAGGTTGAGCACTAGCCCAAAGTCACCATGCGGGAATGCAAGAAGCTCGCCCTGCATGGCATTCTCAAGTCCATAAACACGGGCGGTACCGTCACTGCTCGTAATAACTGTGCCAGTTTCCGTAACTTCGATCTGCCGATCGTAATCTTCGACCTGCTTACGGATAATCTGACTGATTTCCTGAATGTTGATTGCCATCCGTTTTTCCTTGAAATCACTGGGCTGTTAAACCCATTGTTAAAAAATATATGGATGAAAGAAATGAAGAATTTAAATGCGTTTTTCTGACATCGCGTCGCGCATTCTTTCGAGATGATATTTAATGGAACTGTCGTAAACCCGCCCATTAATTTCGAGACGAAGTCCTCCAATCAGGGAGGGATCAATGCGCTCTTCAATGACGACTTCGCACCCCAGTTTTGTCTGAGCTTTTGCACGCAATTTATTGCGTTGTTCATCGGTAAGTGGTGTGGCAACGTAGACGACGCCTCTTAGACGCCCATCTGCTTCATCGCGGAGTCCGACGAATGCCGAGACAATTTTGGCATAATATTGAATGCGGCCACGTTCGACGATGAGTTTGACAAAATTGGCAAACAGTTTGTCGTAGGTACACTGCGAAAGAACTGCATCAATGATTTCTTTTCGTTGTGCACGTCTTATATTGGGGTGTGACAATGAAATCATTAAATCTTTTGACGATTGCAGTACGTGTAAAAAGTCACAGGCATTGGCCTGGAAGATGTCGAGCTTTCCGTTGCTTTTACCAATGCCGAACAGTGCTTCGGCATATTTGCTGGCAGTTGAATCAGAGTTCACTGTAAAGCCCCCTATAATTCAAGTGATGCAATGCTCTGCTCAATGAGTTTGTTTCTCATGGCGGGATCACTGGCGAGTTTGTTGGTGATTTCAACGCGAGCACGCTCAATGGCTTCGACCATAAGTTCTTTTTCGAAAGCACTTTTGGCGACATTGCTCTGAAGTTCGAATGATGTTAGCGCATCTTTTCTGAGTCTTTCCGCTGTCAGATCCGCATTTTCTGCAATTTGACGGCATTCTTCTTCAGATGCTTCGCGATAACTTCTGGACATCTGTTTGACTTCGTCGTCGAGGCGTTCTCTTTTGAGCTCTGCATCGGCGCAAATTGTTTCGGCTTCCTGCTTGAGTTTTGCGCTTTCGCGAATTTCTTTTTCAAGGTTATCGCGGCGATCCACAATCATTTTCTTGAGCGCATGGGCTCCGAAATACCAAAGCAGAGAGAATACCAGACCCGCATTTCCGAGCTGTGCGAGGAATGTCGTCAGAAAATATGTGCCGGCCGCACTTGTTTCAAACAGGCATTTGTTGGCGTTACTTTCTGTGCAAATCTCTGCATTAAAGAAATAGTAAGCTATAAAGCACAGCACACAAAAAATGATGCATGCAATGAAAATCTTTTTTCGGTTGGATTGTTTGTTATCAGCCATTTTTTAAACCAGTATTTTACTCGCGATCTGACTGGAAATCGCGTCAATTTCGGGGGATGCATTTCGTCTGGCTTCAGCAATTTCTTCATCAAATGCGGCTTGACGTGCTGCAATATCGGCCTGAATTTCTTTGCGTGCTTTTTCGATTTTTTGATTAGCCTCTTCGTTCGCTACGTTCAATTTTGCGCGACGTTCGCTTTCAACTTCGGCATAGACTTTCTGGCGCTCGTTTTCATATTCCGCTTTTGCATCGGCAGCTCTTTGCTGCAATTCTCTTGCTTCTTCCTGCGCACCAGTCGTTCTCTTCTCGCGCTCATCATATGCTTTGAAATACGGAACAAGAACATACTTGCGCAGTGCAAGCATTACCAGCAAAAATAATCCAAGCTGGATAACAACTGTGATATCCAAGTCCAATGCTGGTTTTTCAAATGCTAAATATTGCAATAACAACATCAATTACTCCTGTACTCCCCCCGACAAGCCTAAATGCCGCACACCCCTACCACATCTGACTTCAATGTGCAATGTGCAATGTGCAATGTGCAATGTGCAATGTGCAATGTGCAATGTGCAATGTGCAGTTCTACGTTACGGTGTTGCGTGCAACGCTGTTACCTGGATTTATTTTCGTTTTGCATTGCTCATTAAAAAAGCATCGCGTATTTTGCGATGCAAAATAGCGATGCTTATGTCCTGCGTATCGAGCGAAGCGAAATAGCAGGACCTCAATAAATGCCAATCACGTACGCATTATTTGGCCATCTCGAGAATCATTTTACAGAGTGTCGGAAAATCATAGCCTGCATTTGCAGCGATTTTGGGAACCAGGCTGTGTGACGTCATGCCGGGAACCGAATTGACCTCGAGGAAATAGGGGTTCAGTGACTTGTCTGCCAGAAAATCGATACGAACAACGCCGGAAACGCAGTCGAGGGCCTGGGCGGCATTTTCGGCATGACGACAAAGTTTTTCATCGAATTCAGATCCAAGCGCAGATGGCGTCAGGTACTCCGTATCACTTCGATTATATTTGGCATCGTAATCGTAGAACTTATTTTTGGGGATGATCTGGCAGACACCGAGTGCTTTGCCATTGAGCATGGCTACGGTCAGTTCATAGCCGGCAATGTATTGTTCGAACATCACGATTTCATCTTCTGCAAGGCATGCAGAGCGTACGGCTTCGTCGATTTGAGAGGCTTCTTCGACGAGTGTAACGCCAACACTTGAGCCATTGCGAGCCGGTTTGATGATCATCGGAATCGAAAGCTGTGAAATGATATCAGACCAGTCGTGTTTTGCCGATTCAAGTTTTTTCAGGGCGTCTTTGGCTGGAATGGTAATACATCGAGGAACGGGAACTCCGTGTGCTGCGACAATTGTTTTAGACAGCTGTTTGTCCATGCAGATGGATGCCGGACGCATGCCAACCCCGGTGTAAGGGATACCAGCCAGATCCAGCATGGCCTGAACGGTTCCGTTTTCACCACTTCCACCATGGAGTGCAATGAATACGCGTTCATACCCTTTCGACAGAAATTCACCCATTTTGGACGGATGCCAGTCAAAGGTATCCACTTCAATGCCAATTGAATGAAGCGCGTTTGCGATGCACGTTCCGGATTGAATACTGATTTCACGCTCTTCGCTTTCACCACCCAGAAGTACTACTGTTTTTGATGCCATATGACGAAACTCCTTTTCTTTGATTCGGCACTTTTTCCAGCAAATGACTCAATGTATCCGCATCTGATGCATCGCAGCACGGTCCTGAGTTCACTGCTATCTGATGGTTAATTCTCTCACAATAATAAATCATGACAATGTTTTAAGTTTTAAGTGGCAGACAGGGGATTAGGGGTGATAAAAGGATAATTTCAATTGACAGCCCCTCGTAGGGTTTGTTGCTGTTGATCCTGAAATGAGTACGAGCAGGTAGAATATGAATTGTCCAAACTGTGGAAAAACGAATGCCGATAACTTTAGGTACTGTCAATTTTGCGGCACTGCACTCACAAATTCAGCGATATTAAAGACTGTTTCAGTGGATGAAGTTCCTCCTGAATCCCAGATTAGCGTACCGGGTTCATTGGATAGCTGGCTTCTGGAAAATGATGTCACTTCAAATTCGGTTAAGCCTTCCGAAATCTCTGGGGCTGGTAAAAAAGTTGATTCCGAAGAACTTCCTTTGCTCGATGAAAATAATGCCTCTTTAATACCTGTTGAAGTCAGTCTTTCCGGGTTAAAAGTATCCAAGGGTACCGCTAATGGCATTGCTTTGAATTCACTTGATGATGAACTGCCAGCTGAGAAGGAGGCGCAGCACAGTGAACTTTCCCGTCTGATCGAGTCGGATACGCCATCGGCTCTGCATCAGTCCGGACGAATTTGTTCCCGTTGTGGAGCCATTATTTCTGATGGTCACCGGTTCTGCGGCAACTGCGGAACGCGCTATGAGGCAAGAGGTGATTCCAGAACAACATCCAGTCAGAATGCGGTTCCTCAGATGGAACCATCCGGCATGAGAATGTCGGTGGAACGCATGAACTTTGTTTCAAATCATGCGACGCCTTCGGTTTCCTCCAGTGCTGTTCCCTTTACACTTTGCCACATGAACGACAACGGTTCAGAGGGCGAATACATTCCTCTTTGTCTTGGCGAGAATATCATTGGTCGTGGAAGTACAGCTCTTCTCAGTGCCGATCGTTTCGTCAATCCAAAGCATATCCGACTGATTTGTGATGCTGATAGCATTATCCTTGAGGACTTTAACAGCCTGAATGGCGTTTTCATCAGGATTTCGAATGATTCCGTTCCACTTCGCAACGGCGACATTTTTCGTATTGGTGAGGAATTGCTTTGTTATTTTCAGGGCAATTCGGCACAGCCGTTGCTCACGAATCAGTCTTCAGAATCAACAGAACTTCTCGGTGGGGATGAAGCTCCGGGATGGGGGTACTTGCGAGTCGTGATGGGCGCTTATTCTGAAGGCAGCGTTTATCGCCTCTGTCAGCCGACTGTTTCTCTCGGACGTACACATGCAAATATTCTCTTCTCAAAAGATGGCTTTGTTTCCGGAACGCATGCCACAATTAAGTACATCTCAGAATGCGCAGTTCTGACAGATCTCGATAGCTCAAACGGTACTTTCGTTCGGATAAAAGGCCCTCTTAAAATCTCTAAAACAACCTTCATTCTCATCGGAAATCAGCTTCTTCGCATTCAACCAAATTTCTAATTTTCATTTGCCTCAGTGCATCTGACGGCTTTGATGTTTTTTTCCATCATTCATCAGGAACAGACCATGAGCGAAAACAATACCCCGGAAAATGCAGCAGAAAACGCCCCCCTCTTCGAAGGAACGCTCTTTCTCTCCCCACATCTCGATTATTTCCAGAATGGTGATGACTTCTTTGTTTATCACAACATCTATGGCTACATCATTCAGATGAGCGAGGATCTCGTTGATTTTCTGGAGTTTTTTCACGATGGACCCAAAACTGCTGACGAAGTGATGGCTCAGTTCGGTGAGGTCTTCGGTCAGGAAACACTCAATAATTTCCTTTCCGTTTTCCGTCCACTCGCCTGCATCCTTCCCGATGACGAGTTCGAAGCTAAAAAAACTCACGACATGTATCCCACTCAGGCTAAATGGATTACCGTCGATCAGACAAATCCCAAAGCTATTGTCATTTATGCTTTCGACAGCCAGACTCAGAACAACATCACGAAGATTTCCCTCGACGCCTGGGAATCGAGAGTCTGGGGATATATCACCGGAACAAAAACAGTCGGTGAAATCGCCGAAATCATCGCAGAAGAAGACAATGCTCCCGTTGCAGATGTCGAAATGAGACTGACGGCTTCGCTGGAACTTTGGTCACACTGCTCTGTTCAGGCCGTTAAACTTTCGGCCGAAGCCTGTCGCAATGTCAAGAACAGCCGTTTTGGCGTCCCGCCTTATCTCATTTCAACCATGCCGTATGAAAAAGTCACGGCTCAGATCAGAACCCGCGTCGATGAAGAAGGTAATATCCTCGAAAAATGGGAAGAACCCGTGCGTTGCAAACCCCTTCACATGGACATCATTTCCATCGACGACATGGCTCTCGAACATGATCGCGAATGTGCACGCCTTTCGTCACTTCTGGCTAAACCTCACGAAGTCCTCGGCGGTCGTTCCTATGGACAGGCTGTTTATGACGTCATCACACGCTATTTCCCGATTTCCGGCGAAAAATGCAGGATTCTCGAAGTCGGCGGCGGCAAGGGCGATACAGCCAGAGCTTTGATTCAGGCCGCAAAAGAACAGCTTCCCGATACTCAGATTGATTACATCATCTTTAATCCGGATGAGGGTCAGGCCAAATGCCTGCAGGATGCCCTCAAATCGATTGAAAATATCCGCATCGTGACTGGTGATATCGAAAAAATCGCAGAAATCCTTGACGGCGAAAAATTCGACATCATTTATTCCGACGAATTCCTCGCCAATCTGCCGTCTGTTGCCGTTCGCAAGATGTCTCTCGGTGGCGATGACGAAGACGAGGAAGAGGATGAGGATCGCCCCGATGATGGCGAACTCAAACCCGCACACGCTGCCGACAACAACAAGATTACATTCATCGGCGAAGGCGATGCCGTTCAGCTCATCTTCAAATACAAACTGAATCTCTGCGATGCTCCCGAAGATTTCATTCTCAATTCGGGGGCGCTTCGCCTCATCGGCAATCTGGCTAAACTGGCTTCATTCGATACCCAGATGTTCCTCGTCGAGTTCGGCGAAGATATCAAATATCCGGTTCAGACGCTCGAAGATGGCCATATCACTTATTCTCAGCACTTCGGCATTCTCAAGCAGGCCGCGAAAAAGCTCGGTTTCCTCGCCGATTCCCGTTACTGGATGGAAGAACTCGAAATCAATCGCGATCTCAAGATGTTTGCGACGACGCGTTCTCAGTTCAAGGCAATTCGCCAGATGCTGGCCGATAATGGCGTGACGATGGAGCGCAAGCCTTATACACAGGTTGAATTTGAAGCCCTTCTGAAAGAAGCCGGACGCACCGATGTCGTTGAACTCAACTTCGAACCGGCTGAAGATCGCATTTCCGGACTCGTTTCGCACGCATACAAAATGCTTCGTATTTATAAGGAAATCGAATTTTAATTTCTTGTCTTGCTATATCTCCCCTCGCCCATTGAGAGAGGGGGCAGGTGGGGGGATGGGGTGGGTCTTGCTATCGGCCGGCGGCCGATACGCAAGGCAGCGCGGCCTATTGGCCAATACGGCCGCGCACAAAAAAGCCGCACATTTCATTGTGCGGCTTTTTTTATGTTTTGTCGCGGTTCGGATTACGCATTAAAAACAAGTGTGGAACGCGCCGAACCGTTCAGAATGCCCTCAAATGCCGAGAGCTTTTCAACCGAACAGACGCGCAGATTTAACCCATTTTCCTTGCATAAAACCATGGCCGTTAAATCCATTACACCGAGATTGCGGGCCAGTGCATCTTCGAATGAAATCTTGTCAAATCGTTTTGCATTCGGATTCTTGGACGGATCCGCATCATAAACGCCATCCACTTTTGTGGCTTTGACAAGGATGTCGCATTTGAGTTCAAGGGCTCGCAGGGCTGCTGCAGAATCCGTCGTAAAATATGGATTCGATGTGCCACCGGCAACGAGAATGATTGTCTTTTCTGACAAAAGTTTTCTGGCTTCCGGAATGTCGTAATGACGGGCAAGAGACGGCACACTGCTCATCGCACACGCCTTAAATCCGGCAGCAATGAGGTGCTGTTCCAGTGTCATGCAGTTCACGACAGTTGCCATCATTCCGATTTGATCGGCTTTTGAACGATCAAGTCCTTTCGTCGCCTTTCCTCGCATGATGTTGCCGCCACCCGTCACAATGGCAAGTTCATGGTGCTGACTGATCTGGCCAATTTGCTTTGCAAATTGAGCAAGTGCAGTCGCATCAAGTCCCATCCCCTGCTGACCGCCGAGAACTTCACCGGAAAGTTTAAGTAATACGCGCATTCTGACCTCCTGGATATCTCGTTATGGTTTGTGTTGCGGTGAAACTCATCTCTGTTTGAAGAGATGAATTTCACATTTCAATATTACCTTGATTTCTTTGCTTTACGCGATTTTTTGCCTCCGTTTTTGGGAGGTTCCGGTTTGTTATCGGGATCCTCTTCTTTGGGGCCATCTGCATTAGCTTTAGTTTCGACAGCTTCTTCTTTAGTTTCAGCAGCTTCTTCTTTAGTTTCAGCAGTTTCTTCTTTAATTTCAGCAGCTTCTTCTTTAATTTCAGCAGCTTCGACTTTTGCGCGAGCTTCGGGAAGTTCAATCGGTGGTTCAGCTTCCAGCTCTTCGAGTTCTTTTCTAGTTTTATCTCTGCTTGCGAGGAGATTGGCTAGCATGGTTTTCATCAAACTATGAGAATCATCGGGCTTTTTCTCGGTCTTTTTAGCTTCTTCAGCTTCTTTTTCAGCAATTTCGCGAGATTTTGCTGTGATCTCCTCGATCTGCTTCAAATCGCCCTGTTTACGGATGATTTCGTCAGTAATCGTCAGATTTTTGATGTTGTTAAGTCCGGGAACTGCATAGAGATACGGCATCATTGCATTTTCGAGGATGCTGCGCAGACCGCGAGCACCAGATTCTTTCTTAATGCCAAGCTGAGCGACACAATGAAGGGCTTCATCCGTAAAATCGAGCTCGACGCCATCGATTTTGAACATTTTTTTGTACTGTTTGACGAGCGCATTTTTGGGTTCAGTTAGAACGCGAATGAGAGCATTTTCGTCGAGAGGATGAAGTGTTGCAACGACAGGGAGACGTCCGACGAGCTCCGGAATCATCCCGAATTTGAGGAGATCTTCGGGCTCAAGTGCTTTATACAGCGCTGAAATGTCGCGTTCTTTTTTGGTTTGAACATTGGCATTAAAACCAATCGAGCCAGAGCTTGTTCTGGTTTCGATGATGTCTTCGAGACCGACAAAAGCACCGCCACAAATGAAGAGAATGTTTGTGGTATCGACGCGAATGAAATCCTGCTGTGGATGTTTTCTTCCGCCTTTGGGCGGTACGGCTGCAATCGTGCCTTCAATGAGTTTTAAAAGTGCCTGCTGAACGCCTTCACCCGAAACGTCTCGCGTGATGGATGGATTGGCACTTTTGCGGGAAATTTTATCGATTTCATCGATATAAATGATACCGCGACATGCCCGGTCGATATCATTATCCGCTGCATGAAGGAGATTGAGAACGATGTTTTCGACATCATCACCGACGTAACCGGCTTCGGTTAAACTCGTTGCATCGGCCATGGCAAATGGAACATCGAGGATCTGCGCAAGTGTCTGCGCGAGGAGGGTTTTACCGGTTCCGGTGGGGCCGATGAGAAGAATGTTGGATTTTCCGAGTTCGACACCATCCTTCACGGGGCTCAGAATGCGTTTGTAATGATTGTGAACTGCGACGGAGAGGACTTTTTTGGCATAGTCTTGCTGGATGATATATTCGTCCAATTTAGCCTTGATATCTTTAGGCTTGGGAACTTTCATACCAGCAGAAGAATTACCGCTTTTGCCGATGCCGCCTGGGTCGAGTGCTTCAGAAACCTGCTGATAGGCGGCTTCTATACATTCTTCACAGATATAAACGTTTGCGCCGGCGATAAGGCGCTGAGTATCCGAACGATCTTTATCGCAGAACGAACAGCGAAGGGCCAAAGTGAACTCTCCTTAAATTGGGTTGCAGTTTGTACGAAAATGCGTACGCGAATTAGGCAGAGAAGGGAAGGTTTTCGGGATGACCATCTTTTTGTCTGCGAATGACTTCGTCGACAAGACCATAGGCGACGGCTTCATCTGCACTCATGATGTAATCGCGATCGGTGTCTTTTTCGATGCGTTCAATCGTCTGACCAGAATGGCGTGACAAAATTTCATTGAGTACTTTGCGCATGCGCAAAATTTCTTTTGCTTGAAGGTCGATATCTGTTGCCTGTCCGGAAATTCCGCCACCAGATATGAGCGGCTGATGAATCAGAATTCGGCTGTTTGGCAATGAATAGCGTTTGCCTTTTGTGCCGGAACAAAGCAGAACTGCACCCATACTGGCTGCCTGGCCAATGCAGATTGTCGATACTGGACAGCGTACATGCTGAATGGTGTCATAAATTGCCATGCCTGCTGTCACACTGCCACCAGGAGAGTTGATGTAAATTTGAATGTCCTTTTCGGGATTTTCACTTTCAAGGAAGAGAAGCTGGGCAATAATGCTGTTGGCAACCATGTCGGTTACGGAACTTCCCAGAATGACAATGCGATCTTTAAGTAGACGACTGAAAATATCCCATGCGCGTTCGCCGCGATGCGTCTGCTCAATTACGTTTGGAAAAAAGGTCATCTCGTCTTCATCCTCCATGTTGTACATCGTATCTCCTTATGTTTTCATCCGATGAATATTTCTGGCTACAGTCATCACATCGGTCCCAATGCATGTTCAGTTTCGAACGGCATTTGGCAATGGTCGCAATTCATCTGTTTATCTCACGGTTCAGTATGAAATGCGGCTAAAAAGTGTTCCCTTCAAATTCTGCATAAACCGCTGTGAAGAAGGGAGGCTCACAGCGAATTTGGATTGAATGAAAAAATTCATTCAATCCTTGCAGATACTCGATTAGCCGACAGCTTCTGCTTTTTTAATGACGGCCGCAGATTTGATGACTTCAAGAGCACGATCGCGTTTGACCTGTGCACCCACAAAGTCCGCAGCATTATTGGTTTTAAGCCACTGTTTGACTTTGGATTCGTCAATGTTGCGGAACCATTTCTTAGCTTCAGCAATGGTGTCTTCTTCTGAAATTTCGACTTTTTCTGCTTCTGCAATGGCATTGAGGATGATTTCGTTGTGATAGTCAACGCGATATTCCTCGAGCTCTTCGGGCTTAATGTTGTTGATAATGCGATCGAGCATATCGTCAATAATCTGCTGACGCATCATTTGTTCAAGCTGAAGACGGATGGCTTGGGCTGCACGGGCTTTGACATAACCTTCCGGCATATCAATTGTCATGACGCCGCGAAGCTGTTCGAGAAGAAGGGTTTCGATCTGATCTTCACGTTTCTTGTCGGCTTCTTCTGTCAGACGCTTTTTGATGTTTTCCTTGAGGCCGTCAAGTGTTTCTGCATCACCGGTATCAAGGGCAAATTCGTCATTGAGTTCGGGAAGAACGCGGACTTTGATTTCATTGACAACGCAGGTCACGATGGCTTCATCTTCACCAATCTTGGCTGTCAGCTGGAGCGGTTCACCCACTGTGGCACCGATCAGGCATTTTTCCATTTCTTCATTCAGATAGCCTTTGCCAATGGAAATCTGGCGATCACCGGCACGGCAAATCTTTTCGGCTGCTGCATTGGGGGCACTCAGAGTTGTCATCACAACGTCGCCGTCTTCAACAACTTTGCGATCTTCAACCGGTTTGACAACGGCATGACGTTCACGCATTTTTTCGAGATCTGCGGCAACATCGTCATCGGTTACAACAGCATCAGCAACACTGATTTCCAGACCTTTGTATTCTTTGACTTCGACAACGGGCGTGATTTCGGCATGCAGTTTGGCCACAAAACCACCATCTTCCGTTTTGGGAACAATGATTTCAACTTCGCTGACATGGAGCAGATTTTCGATCGTGTCGAGTGCTTCACGAACACTCACCTGGAGGCATTCACGTCTTGCATCTTCTGTAATGGATGCACCTGCACGCTGACGAATGACGGAGGCAGGGACTTTACCATTGCGGAATCCGTTCATTTTAATGGTCTTACGGGCCTGTTCAACCAGTTTGCCTTCTGCTCGTTTGACTGCTTCTCCGGCAACTGTAACTGTTATTTCGCGAACAACCTGATTTTTTTCGACGATCTCGAAGCTCATGACTATCCTGTTAGGGTTAAATTGTTGAAGAGATTTCGGACAAAATTTAGTCCGGATACAAAAACCGAACGAATTTAGTCGTAATGAACCCTTGGCGTCAAGAAATAACTGTCATTACAATTTTCCACACCATAGGCACGGCAGGATTCCATGCTCAGAACATGGCTATGACTTTTCTTTTCAGACGGCCGTCGTGTTTGACAGGAATCTTAATACAATCAGGCTTTCAGCAATGATTCAATCAGGGTTTCCGGATCCATGTTTGCGCGAGCCACAAGCCTGATTCGATGGGAAAGTACTGCTGGTGCCAGACTCGTCACGTCATCCGGAAGTACAAACGATCGTCCGTGCACAAAAGCCTTCGCTTTGGCTGCCTGCAAAAGATCTATCATCGCGCGAGTGGATGCTCCCTGCGCTATCATGCTGTGTTCGCGCGTCTTATGAATCAGATTCAGAATATTATCGATAATTTCATCCGAGGCATGAATCTTGTCGACGGCTTCCTGCAAATCCTTGATATCGTCTTTGGTGAGTACCGATTTTAATTCACTTCGACGTATGCCTTCGCGCAGAATCGTACGCTCTGAGTCTTCATCCGGATATCCCATCGATATTCTGAATAAAAATCGATCAAGCTGACTGTCCGGTAACGGAAATGTTCCAGAAAAATCAACCGGATTCTGCGTCGCAATGACCATAAATGGATCAGGCAAATCCCGCGTCACGCCGTCCAGACTGACCTGGTGTTCAAACATTGCTTCGAGCAGCGCAGACTGAACGCGAGGCTCCGCTCGGTTGATTTCATCCGCGAGCAGAATATTGGTGAAAATCGGCCCTTCGTGAAAGATGAATTTTGTTTCTTTCGGGTCGTAAATGTTCACTCCGAGAATGTCTGAAGGTAGAATGTCGGATGTGAACTGAAGCCGTTTATGTTTCAGCCCAAGACTTTGCGCAAATGCAGATGCCAGTGTCGTTTTTCCAACCCCAGGAACATCCTCAATCAGAAGATGTCCGGATGCCAGAAAACATATTATCGCCAGTTCGACTGCTTCATCCTGGCCATGCAAAACGGTATGAATGTTGTCTCGTAATGCTTTGATTCTCTGCATGTATGTGTCGTTAATCCTTGAAAAATCTATTGCTGATAGGTGTATTTTGCATCGACTTTGAGGATCGAATCGAGCTGTTCTGCTTCGACTGGATAACGATTTGAAAAATCAATGAGCAGAGAAATGAGCTTGTTGAGTGCAGGCGTAATTTTTCGCTGAACCGTTTCGCGATAAACTTCTGCTTCATTGGATTTCATCGAGTTGAGTTTTGCGTCAAAAGCTTTGGATGCAGAACGCATGGATTTCTCGTTTTCCTTAATAAACGCGGAGAATTTTTCCTGTAATGCGGCCGGGGCATCCATATTTTGTGCGACAATTTCACTCATTTTGTCAAAATATCCAGCGATGATATCACCCGGATCATTGGATTGGGCTGCAGGGGCAGGTGCTGCGGCTTCGGCAGCCGGTGCTTCTGCGGCTTCCTGTGCAATGGCCAGAATTGGGCATGACAGAAAGAGAACAGCTGCAATGGAAATCAGAAATTTACGCATATTTAACACCTCAATGAGTTGTTTTGATGAGATTTGCGCGATTTTGCGCCAATGAAACATTATAAAGCCGATTGACGATAATGTCACATATTTATGGATTTTGGGGCATGGCTATTGGCCGCAGGCCAATACGCCATGCAACGCGTCCTATCTGCGATACGGCCGCGCCTAATAATCGAATCCACCGCCGTCTGGGCCCGGAATGGGAACCCCTTCCGGTAAGTCCATCAGCGGAAGATCCTGTGATATTAACGGCTGATGCAGCCGCTTGTATTCCTCTTCTGACAACGGCGGCTCTCCTCGCTCTGCGCGAAGCGCATTCGTAAGCGGTCTCGGCAGGTTGTCGTTCATCAGCATTCCTAATTCTCGACATTCCGCAATTGTTGCTTCCGTTAACTGCTGCAGGCCGATATCGGTGTTGTCACGCTTCGCATAAAATGCCGCTTTGAGGACAGCCTGTTTGATGTGACCGCCACTGATTTCAAACTGCTCGCCGAGCAGGTTGTAAGGAATGTTCGGCTTGACCGGTGCATTCTTCGGAATCAGTGATTCAAACAGGCGCCCGCGAGTTTCTCCATCCGGCATCGGGAAGTAGATTCGGTATCGAATACGTCGTTTGAACGCATCGTCGAGGTTTGCTTCGATATTCGTCGTCAAAACGGTTACCCCTTCGAAGTTTTCCATTCTCTGCAAAAGATAGGCAACTTCGAGATTTGCATATCGATCATTCGTCGATTTGACGGAAGTTCTCTTTGCAAACAGTGAATCCGCTTCATCGAAAAGCAGCATAACCCGGCCTCTTTCCGCCTCATCGAAGACTCGGGCAAGGTTTTTCTCGGTTTCACCGACATAACGGTTCATGATGCGGGAAAGATCGACTCTGAACAGGTCAAGTCCGAGGTAGTTCGCAATAATGCTTGCTGCCATCGTTTTACCGGTTCCCGGCGGACCATAAAAAAGCACGCTTAAACCTCGTCCGTACGGGAATCTTTCGCCAAATCCCCAGTCGGAATAAATCGTGTCATGGGCGTCTGCATAGAGCAGAACTTCATCAAATTTAATGCGTTCCGCTTCAGGCAGAATGAGCTGATCGGGCTTGAAGGTCGATGGAGGAACGAGATCGGCCAAATCGCTCAGTTTGTGGGCAAAATAGGTTCGACAGGCTTTGTCAAGGTCGTTCAGGTCGATGCGTTTTCTGCGGGAAACAATGCTGAGTCTTCTGGCTTCGCCGGCAGCCTGGCGGATCTGCGGCTCTGACATCTCATATCTTCGGGAAATCGCATCGATTGCGTCATCCGGCGGACATCTCTTTTCGCTTTCGAATGCTTCTTTCCAAAGCTGAAATCGATGTTCCTGGCTAGGCAGAGGAATGGCAACCTGTGGCCAGCCTGTTGTCAGCTGAACCATCCATAATGTCATGTCTTCGACGCCAGCCAGAAATTGTTCATGCGCAAAGTACGATTCGAGCACGATTTGTTGAGAACCGGTAATAAATTCGGGCAGACGCGCACATCTGAAAAAGACAAAGTCATTTCCCAGCCGGGCCTCGCGGAACAAATCGGCAAGCCGCATTTGGAGCGTTTCCGCATCAAGCGTGAGCAGTGATGGCAGATCTGCACTCAACAGATTGCGTCCAAGCAGGGTCGCAACCGCATTGGCTGTTTTTTCCTTGCCGGCACCGGCAGGCCCTGTCAGAACAGATGGAAGTGTCTGCGAACGGATAATTTGCAGAATTGCAGCCTGGCAATATTGCGGAAGATGTAGCTTTGACAGATCGACATCCTCGCATGTTCGATAGGCGTATGCCGAAAGACCTTCATCAACCGGCAGGTTATGCTCATTCGGGTTCTTTATAAATTCGAGAACCCGGTCGGACATGATGACTTTTCGGTTGGACAGGTTCCGGTCAAATCCGTCATTGGGATTGAGTCTTTTTTCGACCGAAATCAAACAGTGGTGTCGCAGTGGGGCATTATAGGCAAATCGGGCGAGGTATTTGTCGAATTTGTCCTGATTTTGATTGGCGAGTATTCGACAGATGACTGCAATGGTAGCAACTTCGAGTGCATGATCGCCAACGGCGAAGCCGACGAGTTCACACAATGCCGGATTGATAGCCATTCCTGTGAGCATCGCGATGATTTCGACATCTTCGATGGTGAGCATAAATCGCGTATAAAGCTCGGCCAGGCCGATGCAGTTTTTTTCCGGTGAATCAACCCATCGTTTGACGAAAGACCGCATGCCGTCTTCGTAATTCGGAAGCCCCTGAAAAAGTGTGGCATCGGCTTGTTTGAGGGCTTTGGCTGCTTCGATGGCTGAAATTCCGAAAGTGACGGCAGCATTTTCATCGCTGAGTTTTTTATCTGCTGTTTCGAGATAAATGCGGATTTTGAGCTGATCAAACGCAAGTATGCTGGTGAGATCCTGGGCGACAAAATCTTCGGACATGGGATGTGGCCTTTAGCTGGAAATTTATAAAAAAATCGCCGCGTATACAATAGCGGCGTGGGGGAGCGGCGTATTGCCCGTCGGGCAATAGCCGCGTGGGGGCTTTGCCCCCATCTCAATATTATTCGGCTTTATTAACGAGCGGAAGTGAGGCCTTGAATATTTTGCCGTCTTCGCATGAATAGGCAATTTCAGAAGCATCGCGGCTCAGCGTCGCACTGACTCGGATTTCTTTGTTCGGATTGGAGATGTAGCGATAGGAACGTTTGTCGAGGTCGATTAAAATAAAGTCGCCCGATGTCACATTGTGGCCATTATCGCGCGATGTCGTATAGATGAGATAGCGTCCATCCGGCGAAAATGCAGGTGATGTCCCGTGATTTCCTATAAAGACAACTGCATTTTGGTCGATATCGAAGAGATAGACTCCGCCGGTGAGACCACAAAATGCGACAAATCGTTCATCCGGTGAGACGACAGGTGCATAGTAACGATCGGCATGTGAATCCGAAATGGCCTGAAGTGTCTGTGTTTTTTTGGACTCCAGAATAATGACATCATCCACGTCGTAAGCGACAAAAGAGGCTTCAGCCAGGGGCTTTCTGTCGCGCAATGTGACTTTTTGGGGTTCAATGTTGTAGCGAAGTTTGGCACCATCGCGGAAAAATGGTTTGGAACGTTCGCGCATCGAAAGTGTCATATTGTCATCCCAGGTGATGTAGTTTGAAACATCATCACCACGAACAAGCTCGCGCATTTCCTTTGAATTCAGTTTCCATTCCTGAAGGGAATTTCCGTTGAGTTCGTCTTTCTTGAACATGACGACACGCGAACCATCCGGAGAAATAGAGGGATAAGCCATATCCTGTGCAATTTCGACGGAATCGAGAAGTTTAAGATTTGGCAGATAAGAGAAACGCCACATCTGTTTGGCATCGAGGCGGATCATCTGACCATCCACAGGGGTTCCTTTTTCTATTGTTCCTCTTTCTGCAGGCAGGGGGTTGATGAAATCCTGAGCAAAAGCGGATGTGGAAAGACAACCTGTGAGCAGGCAAATACAGGGCAGAATGGATTTTAGTTTCATCTTTCATCTCCTTTGCGACGACGAATACCGAAAGCAGTCAACATTCCGAGCAGCAAAGCTGCCAGGCCTGCAGGATGTGAGTGGTTTTGTGTAAGTGGCTGGGCGCTGCATGAATCTTCGACTGTGATTTGTGCGGGTTGGGCCGGGGTCGTATCAGCACCATTTTCAGGTTTTATGGTGAGGGGAATCTTGCAGTATCCCGGTTCAACATCGTTGACCTCACAGGAAACGGTATTGTTGTAATAGCCGTATGCTTTGGCTGTAACGTTGTATTCGCCGACAGGAAGATCTGTGAATTTGAATTTGTTTTCACCATCATATTCGACAGAACCGTAACCTTCGACTTCGACTTGTGCACTGAGATAAAGCTTTTCGTTTCTGCTGTCGTAGACAATACCGGAAAGCGTTCCGGTTTTGGTGTTGCTGGATACAACTGCGATATTGCAGATATTGTTTTGTCCTGCGACGACTTTGCAGGTGGCAGAGCCTTTGGCACCATCAGCCGTTACGGCATCAAATGCGTATTTTCCAGGTTCAATAGCCATCGTCCAGTTGTTCACCCCATCGTATTCAACACTCTTGCTGTTGTTGGGATCGTCCAGTGTGACAGTGGCTGCGACATGTTTTGATTTATCCGATGCGAGGAATACGTAGCCGGAAACAGTGGCACCGGTTGGCGTAAGTTTGATCGGGCAGTCGACAACTTCGCCTTTTTTAACGGTGCATTTGGTGGAATTCTGGGCATATCCGTCGGCTGTTCCTGTGACGGTATATTCTCCGGCAGGAACGCTGAACTGATATTCGTCTCTGCCTGTGTAATGATAAACCTGGTTATCACTGAGCTTGACGTCACCGGCAATCATGTCGCCGGTTTCACTGTCTGTCATTGTGCCTTTAAGCGTGCCGTTTTCGCTGCTTGCGCTGGGTGTCAGTGTGATATTGCAAGTCGTCGTCTTTCCGCGTTCGGCTTGACATGAAACCTGATTATGCTGATAGCCTTCGGCATCTGCTTCAACTGTATAGCTGCCGGCATCCACGGTAAATGTAAACTCACCGGTTCCCTGATAATTAACGGATTGTGAACCGAGTTTAACCGTTGCAACGATTGCACTGGTCGTGCTGCTGTCCAGGACCTGGCCGGTAATCGTTCCCTTTTTCGGGTTGAGTGTAATTGGGCAGGATGTCGTTTTGCCGGATGTGACAACACATGAAACGGAGCCCTGCTCATAGCCGTCTGCATTTGCTGTAATGGTATAGGTGCCGGCATCGAGATCAAATGACCAGTCTGTTTTGCCATCATAAGATGCGGTTGAACCGTTGCTGGCTTTGACGCTTGCTGCAACTTTGCTGCTGTTTGAACCGTCAATGACAGAACCGGTGGCTTTGCCTTTTGCCGGGGCCGTCTGCGCAGCTGTAAGTGCAATGGAGCACCAGGCTGTTGCCGTTGCGGTGACTGCTTCGCATTCTTTGGTGGTCGTATTATAGCCGCTCTTTTCGGCAGTCGCTTTATGTACGCCAAGCGGCAGTTCGAATGTCATCATCGCGTAAGACGATGCACTCGTCTGCGATTTTCCGTTAATAGTGTATTTGACTCCGCCTAACCAGTGATCTGCGTCAATGGTATCCTTAAACGTTCCGGCCATGAGTTTGCCCGTTGTCTGGGCCGGCGGATTCTCGGGTTCTGTGGAACCGCCACCTGTCACGCATTTGCTGTTTGCTGAGCCATCCCAGAGTTCTGTAATGGCTTTGCAGTGCTCTTCCATCGCGTGCTGAACATGGGTGTCCCGTGCCTTTAAATAAGGGGCGTCTTTACTGCAGTTGTCGATAAACGCGAGTTCTGAAAGCGTCGCAGGCATGTTGGTTCGGCGTGTGACGGAAAGATCCTGTTCCTTGGCTCCTCGATTTGCAAGACTCCAGATGGAAACCATTCGGTTCTGGATTTTCTTTGCCTGAGTGCCCGATTTGGCCGAAAGATTATTCAGCTGACAAAGCGTTTCAATACCAGTCGCTGAGCCATTGAATGCATTGTTATGAATACTCGCAAAGGTATCGACGCCCTTGCTGTTCGCATAGTCGGAACGGGCTGTCAGCCCCACATCCGTTTCGGTTGTTCTCGTCTGATAAACAGTCCAGCCCGCTGCTTTTAACGACTTTTCAAGGCGTTTTGCTGCATCAAGATTATTTTGCGACTCAATCATGCTGCATCCGGTTGCTCCCGGATCGCTGCCGCCATGACCGGCATCCAGACAGATGGACTTCGCTTCGGCATTCGTCGCACACAGGGTCAGAGCAGCAACAAGCAGAAAATACGGAATCTGTTTTCTTTTCATCTTTGCCTCCAGAAAATGACAATCCCCATTCTATTTGAATTTTAGTGATTTCAACTCTAATTGGCAATCTGCAATTCAATTTATGTTTCAATTCAGTGTACACCAGCTCGCTAAAACGCGATGCATTCATGCTCTTCTCTGTATCAGCTCGCCTGAACAATAACCATTTCGTGACGCTTCTATATAAAATGAAATCACTTCTTCTTCACTTTAAGTTTCTGGCCCTTTCGGATCGCACTGCTCTCCTTCAAACCGTTGAGCTTGAGCAGAGATTCGACAGAAACGCCGTATTTCTTTGCAATTTTTGAAAGTGAATCACCTTTGGCAACTGTGTGATAGACGTATTCTGTTTTGGATGAAGACTTCGACGAAGACGATGATTTCCCTTTTGTATTAGCAGCTTTTTTGGCGGCCTTTGAATTTGCATTTTTGCGTGCTTCGACGATTTCCTGATGTTCTTCAGAACCGCGTTCAATGACGCGAAGGTCTTCGGCAGTCCAAAATCTTATTTTATCGGATGACGGCTCTTTTGACACAAATATGCGCATAAACATTTTCGGTCGTAGTTTTGCCCATTCATCGAGTTCATTCCAGATGGCGATCTGATTTGGCAAAACCCCGAATGCATCTGCAATTTCACGAATGGTGTCGCCTTTTTGCGTTTCATAATAAACGCAGGTTCTGTCTCTGAAATCGAATTTTTCGGGGGAAATCAGCGCGAGTGGCAATTCGTCTTTATCTTTAGAGGACGCAAATTTGCCGCGTTTGCTTCCGTTTGGAACAAGAATTTCGGTGCCATAAGCTGCAGGCAGTTTGGCCCCAATGCCATTGAGATTTCTGAGCACTCTGGCCGGAACTCCAATGTCTTCGCCAAGAATTTCAAGCGTTTCTCCGAATTTTAGTGTGATGGAGTCCGATGCATTGGCGTACTTTTTCTTAATATTGTCGTATTTTTCGACAAAAGACGCATGTTTGTTGAGGGGGATTCGGAGCGTATATTGACTGCCCGGCGGCGTGACATCTTTAAGCAGTTCGGGATTGAGTTCCTTCAATGTGTCAACGGAACATCCGGCTGCTTCTGCTAAAATGGAGAGTTTGGTATTTCCGGGAACTTCGACTTCGTCGAAGACGAAAGGCGGTTCCGGGGTGAGTCCGTCAAAACCGAATGCCGCCGGATTCCTGCCGATGAGGGCGGCAGCCATTATTCTCGGAACATAACGTCTTGTTTCGTCATACATGGCACCATATTCGACGAGTTTAAAGTAATCGTTTGTATTATATCGGTCGATGGCGACATTGACTGTGCCTGGGCCACCATTATACGCCGCCATGGCAAGCGGCCAGGAATCGTAACGGGAATGCTGCTTTTTGAGATAATTTGCGGCTGCATGCGCTGCCTTAATGGGGTCAAAACGTTCGTCGACGTATTCATTGATGGTCAGTCCCATCTCGACGCCTGTACCGGCCATAAACTGCCACATGCCGGCGGCTGAAGCCGGGCTTTTAACCCTCGTTTTGAACCCGCTTTCGATCATGGCAAGGTAGAGCAAATCGGTGGGAACATGCTCTTCAATGAGGGCTTTTTCGAGTACCGGACGCCATCTTTCAAGCCGTTTAAGCCATGTCTTCATCGTACCTGCGGCACCACGCGAAAATATCGCAACATATTCCTGAACCGCAGGCTGATTGGCGCAGTCCAGACCAAATGGCATATTGAGTGTATCACCCGAACTCGCAATTTGCTTTTTAACCTGCGTTACGGCTTCATTCATCCACTTCGAAGCCACTCGCTGCAGGCCTTTGGGCACTTCATTGGTTCCTTCGCTGTCCAGAAGAACATGGAGCGTCGAATCGGGCGTGAGTTCCATCAGATTTCCGGGCATAATGGTTCCCGCAGAACCCGATTCAGCATGAGTATCGGTTGGCAGGAATGTTCGTTCCAGAACGCGCATCTGGTGTATTTCTGCGTAATCCTCTGTGCCGTCCGGAGCCTTTTGGGCATTTACATTCTCTAAAAATGAGGCGTCTTCCCCTTCATCGGATGAATCGTCCTGAACGTCGGAAATATCCGATTCCTCTGGTTCTGGCGGTTCGTCCTGAGCCCAGCTCTGCGTGGCATTTAATGTCAGTGATAAAATAAGGACAGATAGAAAAGTCGCTATTTTCCTATATTTCATAAGCCTTCCATGGTTTGAATGCAGTTCGATAGCCGAACGCCTCCATCTCTATAGCCTATAATGAGGTGTGTGTCAGATTTTATGGGCCTTGCTATTGGCCGTAGGCCAATACGCAAGGCGGCACGGCCTGTTTCGCTTCGCAAAATACGGCCGCGCAATATTTATGGTCAGAACAAAAAATCAGACATTCCCCAGGGAACCTCTGAATAATACAACATTTTTCGCCATTACCCTGTCCTGGTTGGCGACACCAGTATCTATTCAGCCGGGGCTTTGCACCGGACTCCACTTAAGGGCTAAGGAAACTCTGAATAATTATTTTGCGCCTATTTTTGTGGGGCTTTGCCCCACACCCCACTTAAGGGCTAAGCCCTTAAGAATCCGTAATATTTTAAGGTCCTATAAGTATTTTGCGGTGCCTAACCATTTTGCCTCGCCAGGGCCCCTACTCCGGCTTTCCACAGTTTGCGCCTTAAAATATTGTTTTGATCAGAGGTTCCCTAAGGAAGGTCTGAATAAAACTCAATTTTAAGGCAGAATCTGATGAGAGCCGGGGGCCGAGGATTCTCGCTATCCTGCGAATGGCGAGAATCGCAGAGCCCAGTGAGCAAATGAAATACGCGAGTTGGAGAGCCAACAGACTCGGGAAACGAAGCGGATTTCATATTGTGAACTGAGGGGCCGAGGATTTTCGCCATCCTGCGAATGGCGAAAACCGCAGAGCCCAGTGAGCAAATGAAATGTTACCTTAAATTCCTCCTCGCCATAATGGAGAGGAGGAACGTCACGAAGTGACAAGGAGGTGAGGCGGCTCGGGAAACG
>JAZRWV010000151.1:0-17970 GCA_045599925.1 Myxococcota bacterium | reverse complement strand
GATCACCTCCTTTAACGGATCACACAGTGATTTCGTGGTCATACGCACTTTTCGCTGCGTAGCGTGCTATGCAGTTGCATATAATATTCTCTCTCGGTTGTCTTTGCGGAAATGGTCAAAACTGTTCAGTGTTGGCCTTTTTTCGTTTTTGCTCGATGCTTCGTTTATTCCAGGTCTTGCCGCGTCAGCGGCACAGAATGATAATTCTATTAAAAGGCCGTATGCGTCAGCATAGGCCTTTGAGCGCGGCGTATCCGGCATGGCCGGATAGCGCGCTCTCATAAAAAATAACAAAAATAATCGCATTCAATTATGCCGACAGATATTCCCCAAAAAGAAGAATTCGCAGTGTGGCCCGTCGGAAAAATGCATTTCCGTCATGAAAAGGATATTCTCGAACTCCCGAATGGATGGATCGTCATTCCATCCGGTGATTCCGCTTTGACGCGTAGAATTAAAGCCTCTGGCGAGTATTGGGTCATTATGGGAATGTATAAAAAACGAGTGACCAAACAGGGACTCTGTGCACCTAAAACAACCGTTGATAAGATTAAGTCAGAACTTGAGCAGGAACGCGCTGATCCTTCATATCAAAAGAGGCTTGATGCAGGGAAAAAGTATCGCGAATCCAAACAACAGGCTTATGTGGAGGACTTTGAACAGGAAGTTTTGAAGTTCCTTCATTTTCATGAGCGATATCGCGATATTGCAGAGAAATTGGCTCGTGCCGTGACCGAACATGCAACGCCTGTCGGTAGTGGAACTGTTGCCAGAACTCAGAGAATTCCGGTCGACGAACGAGCTGAAGCTGCAGTGATCGCATGGATGCGGCATCAAACGACTGCGTATGATCATATGCATATTTCCAGATTTTTGGATGATCGACGCGAAATACGCAGGGAACTCGCCATTGAATCGCGCAAGCTTCTTGAGCATTACAGAGCCGGGGATGATATCGATTTAAGTGCTTGCCCTCTGGCACAGGCACTAATGGCCCAAAAATAGGACGTTTTGCTAAAATATGATAAACAGGACAAATGTCGCTCAGGCGATATCGCTTGAGCACGCACTTTTTTGCTCATGTGTATTGTTAGGTATTATGGCGCAGATCCTGTTAGTTGAAGACGAGTTGAACTTGCTGAAAATGACCAAGCTAATGCTTGAAAAGGCTGGTCATGAGGTTTGTGGTGAAGCATCCGGAAAAGCAGCAATCGAAAAAATAGAGTCCGAAGGAAAGGTCGGACGCGGGTTAAAATATGACGTCGTCTTAACGGATTATTGCCTGAATGATGCAACAGGTATCGATGTGCTTCATGCTGTAAAGGATGCAGATGAGAGTACACAAGTCCTTCTTGTGACGGCTTATGCAAAGACACAGACTGCTGTTGAGGCCATGAAATGTGGCGCTTTCGATTATATCGAAAAGCCATTTAAACGAGATAGTCTGCTTGCACTTATCGAAAAAGCTAATCAACGCAGAATGATGACTCGTGAGAATGTCATCATTCCTGCAGAAACGTCGTTTTCACTGATGAATATTATCGGTGAATCGGATGCTATGAAAAATGTGCTCGAGTTGGCGGTTCGAGTTGCACCAACCAAAGCCAATATCTTGATCACAGGTGAATCCGGTACTGGTAAAGAAGTCATTGCAAGAGCAATTCATCAAAATAGTGGCGTTCATGGTCCGTTTATTCCCGTCAACTGTGGGGCTATTCCGGAAAATCTCGTAGAATCTGAGTTTTTTGGATACGCCAAAGGCGCTTTTACAGGCGCAGTTCGCGATAAAACAGGGTTCTTTCAGGCGGCCAATGGTGGAACACTATTCCTCGATGAAATTGGTGAACTGCCTTTGACAATGCAGGTTAAACTGCTCAGAGCGATTCAGGAAAAGAAGATTCAGCCCGTAGGGAGTACTGCTGAAATTCCGGTTTCTGTGCGCATTGTTGCGGCTACCAACCGCGATCTCCGCACCGAAGTGGATGAACACCGGTTCAGAGAAGATCTGTTTTTTAGACTTAACGTGATTCAAATCGGTATTCCGGCTTTGCGCGAACGACGCGATGACGTTCCCAGGCTCATTCACCACTTTTTGATGAAGTATAACAAGGAACTCGGAAAATCGATTCAGGATGTGGATGATGCCGCTCTTTCTATTCTGATGACGTATGATTATCGCGGCAATGTTCGTGAACTCGAGAATATCATTGAACATGCGGCAACACTTGAACGAAGCCAGAAGATTACCTACGGTTCATTGCCGGCATACCTTCGTAATACTTTTAGTGCGGATGATAATCCCTCGATTATACCTGCACTCCAGAGCGAGAAAATTGTTGGTGTCGATGAGCTCATGCAAAATGTGGACGTCGGTGATGGGGTTGAACTCGAAGAATTGGTCGAAGTCATCGAACGGAAATTGATTACTCAGGCACTCGAAAAAACGGATGGCAATAAGACCGAAGCAGCAAAATTGCTTGGTATTTCGTTTAGAAGTCTTCGCTATCGTTTGAAAAAATATGGTTACGAATGATCTTGTTTTCCCCACAAATTGGTGAAGAATTACAAGGTACTGACTTACAAATGACTGATTTTGACTGATAGCAGGAAGAGTCAGCAGAGTCGGTCATTTGAAAAAAATACAAAAAAACGACACCTCAAGTGTCACAATTTTTTTTTGAGGTAATCATTATAGAGGGAAAGATATGGTGTCTTTCCTTTTTGTGGAGAAAATGATGCCTCAGCGATCACCACCGTAAAAGTCATATCGGTGCCCATTCGGTTTGGGCCCCAGATGCATACGTACATCTGGTAAACAGCCGGATCTGGAGCTGAAAACATAACGTATTTCCCATGCACATTCTGTTCTGACGAGGATTGTATGTGTTCATGATGATACGGCGTCACTGCGGATAAATACATCGTCCCTGTGCTGACAGTCTTTTTGCAAAAAATGCAAAAAAGTCTTGGCACTCGTGTATTTTCTGCATACTCGCCTGGACTCAGGTCGGCGTGACGGTGGGTGGGGGAGAGAGTCCCGAATGGATATGAGGGACGAACGATGGGTTTTGGCGGATAATAGATACAAAAAAATCCCCTGATTTCGGCATGAAATCAGGGGATTTGGTGGTAGGAATTAATGTTTATGCATTAGTTTCCGGCATTTTCTGTACCATCGCCTGAAGGAATAAGACCTTCAAACTGCTTAGTAATGTCTTCGAAATATGTCATATTGTTATTATCGAAGCAAACATGGGCAAGTTTGGATTTTGCAGCAACATCTTCAGCTGTACCATAGGGGATTTCGACGCATTTGTACGCATCGCCATCATCGACGCCTTCGCGTTTGCAATCATCATCTTTTTCACAGACTTTGAGGCACATATCGAAACCGACTTTTGCTTCGCCTTTGTCTTCAGCACCACCGCCGCTCTGAACATCGTACCAGAGAAGTGTGCTGCCTTCCGGACATGTGGCGTTTTTAGCTTTGCTGTGATCTGTACCGGTAGTATTGATATGGGCGAGCATCGGATCAACTTTGCTCATAGTGATGATTGAGTTAATCATGTCATCGGTAACATTGAGTTTGATTTCGATGTCAGCAGTAAGGCAGTAACCGTTTGCAGACGAGAACTTAATACCCTCGTTGGCATAGTCTTTAACGGCATCCATAATCTTTAGAAGCCCCTCTTTGCCGCCAATGCCTGCAAGTTTTTCATTAAGGTCGAGATTCGGGTCAATTTTACTGAGATCTATGCCAAGAACTGTATCTAAAGTTGGTCCAATTTCGTCCAGAAGTCCATCGCCTTTCTCGTTTGTGAGATTGAGATGGCTAAAGTCGATGGTGGTATCGCGGAGACAGCCGACGACCATACCTTCCGGTGCTGTAACATTTCCACAAGCGGCCTGTGATGCGGCAGAAAAGAAGTTCGGACCTTCGACATAAGCGTCATCTTTAATTTTAGCGATATATTTGCTAACAATGCCCTGAATGGCCACATCGGCCAATCCACAACCCATAGCTGCTAAACCAGTACACTTATCCGGCATGAAGGTTGCGAGTTTGATATTTTTTGTATTCAAAGCGGCTTTAATTTCTTTGCCAGTGATTCTGAATGTACAATCGTCGCCTTCGCATTTGCAGGGGGTACCAATGACGGAGTCTTTTTTGACTTCGATATTATTATCGACGCATTCGACTAATTCTATATCACATCTCTGGTCTGCATCGCAGTTGTCATATACAAATTTGCCGCCTTCGCATTTTTTAATTCTGTCGCCATCGCACACTGCAACAAAACTGTCTTCGCATTCTGCTTTGCATTCTTTTGCAGTTGCATCGCAGGTAGTGCCAGCTGCGCAGTCTTCTCTTTTGATTGCGCCATTATCGCAATATTCACGGGCTTTATCAGAGAGGCAGACTTTGTAATCGCTTTCGCACTCGGCTTCGCATGCTTTGTTTTCGGCATTACATTTGGGCGTGGAACCTTCGCAGTCTTGTACAAGATCATAACCGGTGCCGTCGTCCTTGCATTTCATCAATTGCTGCCCTTCGCAGATATGGTCGCCAGCTGTGCAGGTTGCTTCTGTGGGATCGTTGTTTGACTGTTTCAGGCAGACGCCACTGACGCATTTTTCATCTGTATTACAGGTGACATCTTTCATTTCACCGGATGTGGCGTCGCACTGGCTGGCAACTGTTTCGCTTTTGCAGGTGTTCTGTGCAGCTGTGCAGCTGTTGCTTGGGGTTGGATTGGGGCGGTTAGGATTGGATTCGCCAGAATCATCATCGCATGCAGCAAAACAGAAAGAAAGGGCTGCGATGGAAGAGAGAGTAAGAAGTTTACGAGTAAGTGTCATGTTAAATCCTTATAGAATGAACGAACTTTTGCAAATTACCTTCATGGCTATAATTTGCAAAAGTTCTTTAGTGATTAAATGTTGGTAATTCAACACGTGTGAGGAGGTATTTTAGAAGTCGATATAATTGATTTTTTCTGGATCGCCGAGGAACTCAAAATTCTTTTCGTGGTAGCAGAATTTGTGGCCTTTGCGTTCGATGCAGCTGATTTCGCCGGCTTTATTGCAGTCATCGTCTGTTTCGCATCGTTTGGTGCACATTTTTTCAACAATAACAGCAGGTTGCATCATGATGTCATAATCAAATACGGTTGAAATCATAACGGAACCTGCAGGACACTTGGTCATTTTGCTGGGATCCCCGTAGTTGGCTGCAAAGCAGAAGCTGCTACCCTCGCAGCTGACTGCCGCAACAGAGCAGTATCCCTGTGGAAAATAAGTGATCGGTGCCATTGCTTTGTAATCTGGGTCGATGGAGCGGACACAGACGACTTCACCGCCTTCAATCCCGGTCATATCGATGTTGTCGCAATTGATGATTTTTCCGGAAACTTTTTCATTATTTTGGGGAAGAGGAAGGGGAATGGATGCAACCTCACATCCCAACCCTTCGCAGTCACAGGATGAACCAATCCACTTGGTTTGGTTATTAATGTTGTTATTGTTGTCATTGTTGTCATTGCCATCATCATCACAAGCAGTACAGAGTGCGAGTGCTGCAATCAGGCCAAGTGCAATTCGGTAGAATTTCATGAAAATTTCCCGTTAGTTTTGAGTATTGTAGGAAAAAAAGAGGCGGATTGAGTGTAAATCCACCCGCAATGGGCTAGATAAACGCAATGGATTTGATTTTGTTCAAAAAAAGTTTGCACGACGTATTTTTTTGCTGCGAAGCAGTCAAAAAAATAGGCGCGCAGGCCGGGCGTATTCGGACATTGGCCGAATAGCCTGGCTCCAAAGTGACTGATAAATTTGACAATTGAATCGAACTGACATAGCGAAATAGTCACGATGAAGGGGGTGTTATGCGCACGAATCGAATTGTTTTTTTGATGTTAACGACGATTTTGACCGGATGTGGTGTCACTGGGGCCGCCGGTGCGATTCAGAAGGCGTCGAAGCAGGTAGTCCGCGCATATGATGCCAGTTATGAGCAGGTTTATGCCAATCCTGTGAGCTTGCGAGTTCGTCTGAATCCATGTGCTTGTGACGAAGTGCTCGAATTTGAAGCCGAAATCTATGGCAATTGGCGTCATGTCTTCGTGAAAGGCAGCAATGAAGACCTCGCCCGGCTCAGAAAAGAAGGTGCGCAGGCTGGTACAGGCTCGGCTTTCGAAGCGAGCTTTTTGCTTCATCATGAATTGTACAATTCCGCGAGTGGACAGCAGTTTTTTGTTCTCGAAATCGAGTAGAGGCCGCAAAATGAGAACCGAGAGGCATGCGGAAAACATTAATTTGTTGTCATCCAAAGTGATTGTGGGGTAAAATAAACATAGTATTGTGTTTTCAGCGCTTGCGTTAGTATGCGTTGTGAATGGCGTAAGAATTTGAGATAGCGATGGCATCATCTGAAAGTTATTGCCCGAAATGTGGCAGACCTGTGGTACCGCAGGCGAGTTATTGTGCGTGCTGTGGAACGCGAATTTTCCGAGATTCGAAAGGGGCGGAGTCTGTTGATCCGTACCTTGGAGAAACAATCGACGGAATTTTTGAGGTAGAGTCTGTTCTCGGCACAGGCAGTATGGGCATCGTGTATAAGGCGCATCATCGCGCATTAAACTGCCATGTTGCACTTAAAATACTGCGCCATGATTATCTTTCAGATTGCGTTGTTTTAACGCGTTTCCAGCGCGAAGCACAGGCTGCAAGTCTTCTTTCTCATCCCAATGTCATTCACATTCTTCATTATGGCAAAACCGCACTGAATGCACCTTATATCGCTATGGAATGCCTTGAAGGGGACGAACTCGCCGTCGTCATTCCAAAGGAATTTCCCATCGATCAGCGAAGAGTCTGTTCGATTTGTCTTCAGACGGCTCGCGCTTTGAGCGCTGCTCATGCTGCCAGTATCATCCATCGCGATCTTAAACCGGCCAATATCTTTATTGTCAATCGAAATGGCACGGAAACCGTCAAAGTCCTCGACTTTGGTATTGCTAAAATTTGTGATGTCGAAGGGGAAGGTCTGACAAAAGAAGGGGCAATGTGCGGTACGCCCGCATTTATGAGCCCGGAACAGGTTTTGTGTAAACAGGTCACACCAGCGTCGGATATCTTCAGTTTCGGCAGCATTATGTATTATATGCTCACATGCAAACTCCCATTCCAGGGAACATGCATGGTAGATATGGCGCAGTCGATTCTGAATTCACAGCCTCCTCTTCCCAGTAGGGCTAGACTCGATTCTTATGTGGCTCCACAACTCGAAGCCATCTGCATGAAGGCTCTCGAAAAAGACCTCGATAAACGCTATCACTCTGCCAATGAACTGGTCGCCGATCTTGAAAAAGCTTATAATGAGATCGAAAATAGTGTCGCCGAAAAACCTAAAATTGTTGTCGGTGATACGACCCCTTCGGCTGATATGGATGGGGAAACCAGATGCTCTTTGCCCGCGATGGACGAAGAGGAGGATGCGGGCGGAACTGTCGTCGAAATGCAGGCTATGCCTGATGAAAATGATGACGGCGAGCTCGAAATGCTTGCAACGACAAAAGGAAACACTGTTTCCAGTGCAGTCGGAGCTTTTGGACACGCCCTTTCTGAAACTTTTTCAATGGCTAAAACGGAACGACAACTCGCACCGGATGAATGTACTGTCGTTCACAATTCTCTCGCGGCTTCGATTGATGTCATTGAAGAAACAAAAGAAGAAACTCTGGCTAGACGCAAAAAATTGATGCTGGGTTTCGTTTGCATTATCGCAGTTCTTTGTATCGTTTCGCTGCTCGTCCTCATGATCTTTTCATGGATACTGAAATCGGATGAGCCCGATTCTGATAATTCAAATAATTCGGATGTCGTCGGGATGGCTGATTCCAATCCTGGTGACAAATCCTCTGATTTAAATGGCACTGATAAAAAGAAAGACTCTGATTTCGATAGAGAGGAACTTGAATATTTAGCAGGTGTCGCTTCTGATAAAACAGCAAAAAGTGGCGCAATTGGGACGATTATCGGTATCGCAGGTGAAAGTCTGGTACCGCCTGCTCCTAAACCTGAAACGGTTGATACCGACGATAATGCTGATGGCAATAATGCAGATATTGATGATGTTAAAACCGATGATCTGAAAAAAGCCGAAGCTAAAGATGCCGATGTTGCGAAGATGAAAGATGCTGAACCGGAAGCTCCAAAACCTGTCCGAAAACCATCATCTTCGAAAAAGGCTTCTAACAAAAAGGCGTCGTCGTCCAAAACAACGACAATTAGCAAAACTCCAGCCAAAACTTCAGATAAGTCATCTTCAGGTGCTTCAGCCAAGCTTCAGCAGGCTTTGAGCCTTGAAAAAACGAATAAGCCAAAGGCTTGTGAAATTTATAAGTCGCTTCTTACAAACGGAACGCTTTCACAAACTGACAAGCTGAAAGTTCAGAGTAAAGTCCGCAGCTGTGGACGCATCGAGATTTAGAGGCTGATGTGTCGCGTAGATCGCAGCTGATACGGGATCGGCGAATACGCATCCTTTTGTGGGGAAGCTTGTGCGTTATCCTCGCACTTGTCTATTTCTGCGGACATCCATTTGTTTGGAAAACGGAATCGAGACGCGCATCCGGTGTTCAAATCTCTCTGGAAACTGCAAGTGATTATCTCATTGTCGTCGATTATTCGACATTTAAATCCCCTGCAAGCGGATTTATGGACATGTCTTTCTCGCTGGCCTGGTTGAATACTTTTCAACAGGAAATCGGTCCGATTGCTTTGATTGGAAGCAATGAATTTCAGGATATCGACTTAAAACGCTATCGAACGTTAATTCTGACGTCATCTGCTTCTGGGCAGGAAAGCTGGGTTCCTCGAATTCGGAGCTTTCTTGAACGCGGTGGAACTGTGGTCATGGAAATGCCATCGGGGGGATTGCGTTCCATTGCTTCTGCAGACGGAAAAGGTGGCTTGAGAACGGCTCAAACATTGACTTTTGCGTCCGGTCTTTCGTCCGAATATATGAATGCTCTTTCTGAGCTTCATCTGAGCAATCTGACTCAACTCATTGGGTCTGCGGGCCCTCTTGAGGATGCTCAAACCTGGATGACAATCGACGGCGTGCCCGTTATTTATTCGAAAAATTATGGGTTGGGGCACGTCATTACTGTCGATTTTAATTATGGAATGCTGATAACCGCCCTTCAGCAGGGCAGACCTCTCGATAACTTTGAAATCCGAAATCTTCGCGATACGACGCATATCGAAACATCAGACCTGGCTTTGGACGAAAATCAGACATTGCCAATTGCCGATATTCTCGAGCGATTTCTTGTTTATGGCGTCATAAATGATGCTACTCCGGTCGTCGGATTATGGCCTTTTTTTGATGGAATGGATGGGGCTCTTATCATTTCACATCGTGAGAATGGAATTGGAGATGCTTCGCTTTGGATGACCAAATATGAGGCTTCATTCAAGGCTACATCGACGCTTTTTGTGACGTCGCCATTAACTTTAAGTGATCCTGGATTGGATGTCGTCGATGATACTCATTCGGAAATCGGACTGATGTTTGATGCCTATGGCGATGAAATTTCGCGGGCAAAAGAGCCAATGGGACCATTCAAAATTTCACCAGTGTGGCGTCAGCTAAATGTCGAAGAACAACTTGCTGCGGTGAAAGCTCGCCTGGATGAACATACGCCTGTAATTGCGTCTCAGACTCGTCAGGGATTGTGGGGGGAACACTACACTCAGACGTTTAGAATGCTTTCGGCTGCCGGATTTAAAGTCGATGCTTCCTATCGAACCGGATTCGAAAAATATGGTTATGCCTTTTCGACTGGCATGCCTTTTATGCCGATTGATACGACAGGATTGCTGTTCAATATTCTCGAATTTCCAGTGAGTTTTCCGGAAATGACGACACAGGAAAATGCCTCAGTTCTTGAGACATTTCTGGAGGCAAGTGAGCGCGAACATCACGAAGTTCTGAGCGTTTCGTTTGAGCCCGGTGAATATGCGAAAAATCCCGTGGCTGAAACGTTTCAGACCTGGCAGGCTGTGTACAAAATGGCGACACTGCATAAGCACTGGGTGACAAATTATTTGAGTTATTTCCGGTTTTCTCGTGCCCGATTTACGGCAGAACTTCGGACGCGTCTGTCCGAAATGCAGCTCAATCACAAAAAGGTTCAGGTTTTGCGAGTCGAACTTCTTGCTCCCGAGGCTGAAATGCATATATCGGTACCAAAGCAGATTGGCGATCGCGTATTTGTTGAGGCTCGTCGCGGACTTCAACGGGTTCGTGAAGATACAGTGTTGTCTGATGCTGCAACGGCTCGTTTTGTCAGTGTTTCTGGATATGAACGCGTTTTAGTGCAGCTCTCAAAAGGTTTTAATGCGATTGATGTCGTGTATGAATAAGGGCGGTCTGCCTTTTGCCTTCGGCAATACGGCAGACTGGCCGCCGCTATCGGCTTCGCCGATACACTGCGGCTCCTTTTTTTGTTGAATGATAAGCTATGCGGAGCAATTCTGCTTTTTCTCAAAGATTTAAGATCGACCTGATCGTCTTGCTCATCCTGTTCGTCATCGGGGGCGGGGCATTACTGCACCATTTTCCCATCACTTTTTCCAGCAGTGATGAGGCGGCAACAGCAACGATGCCCCAGAATCTTGGACAATCCGGCATTCTTCTCGTTTTGCCCGATAAATTCGAAAATGCACAGACTTTTCAGACACTGGATTTTTCCTTTGCCTGGTACAACTTGCTTTTACAGTATGCCGGATCATTTTCAATCGTGCTGTCCAGGGATCTTCAGTCTGCTGCTGCATTGCAGGCTCAGCTCATCGTGATTCCTGAAAAAACTGCAGAAAGCATGAGCGAAACACAGATCCAGCTCGTCGCACAGGCTGTTCAGAAAGGCGCCACTCTTATCATCGAAATGCCCCAGCCTGAATGGGCTTCTTTGACCGCTATCAAGCGTAGAAATAAGGTCAATTCCGCGATTCGGCATCTGACTGATGCCCCAAATTCTCCGCTTTCTGGCGCCTGGCGCGATCATTTGCTCAATTCTCCTCTCGATACCCAGGTGCTCCGCATTGATGCACTCGATTCCGAAACGCTTCCTGCTGATGCAATGCTGCTCGAACTCGACGGATCTATTGCTCACTATCGCCGCTCTTTAGGCACTGGCTATGTCTTTGTACTTGCTTTTAATTTAGGGCAGGCTCTGACTGCTCTTCAGCAGGGACGCCCTTCCGACGAATTCAGTATCGAAACGGAAGAACCTCCGCATCCCTCTGACCTCGTCATGAATGAAAAGTTGCGTCAAAATACTGTGCCTTATGCTGATTTGCTTAAAATGCATGTGTTGATGTCAGCTCTTTATACATCTCCAATGCCGTTGTTATGGCCTTTCCCAAATGGTGGGCGTTCTGCTTTGATTTTGACTCATGAAACAGGTGCTCTCGGCGATAAGGCTTTTGAGTCTGCTGTGTATGAACAGGGGCAGAATGCAACTGCAACATGGCTTACAACACCAGGTACTGTCTCCAAAAAGATGCTCGAACACTGGAAATCAGCACAGTTTGATGTCGGCGTCAGTTTGATGCGTCCTCCGGCTGGTCGCATTTACGAGCCTTATGGTCCTTCTTTTTTTCAGCCTGTTGCCGTTGAACGCAATATTAAAAATCAGAAAATAGCTGTTTCAAAACGTCTTGGAACCAATATTTCGACTTGCAAAATGACCAGTTCAAACTGGTCCCGCGATTACACAATGGCGTTCAGACGGCTTGCTGCTGCCGGATGCCGCATCGATATGACATACGAACCATCAGAGCCTGAACAATATGGATATCTGTTTGGGTCCGGTTTTCCATTCCTCCCCATCGAACGAAATGGTTTGCCACTTCCTGTTTATGAAATGCCTTCACTCGTCAGTGATACTGCTGGTTTCGATACATTTCCGGCCCAGACGGCAGTCAAACTGCTCAATGAGGCTGAATCGATTTTTCATGAGCCTGTTACAGCCAGTTTTCATGCTGATACGATGATGAAAAATCCAACCTGGCTTTCTCCCGAAAACTGGCTGAATCTGATGAAGTTTGCCAGCGAAAATCATATTTGGATGACTTCTGCAAAATCGTTCATGCATCACTATACTTTGCGTCAGCAGGCCAAACTTTTTTATGCTTTTCACGTTCAAACTAAAGTTCTCGATGCAAGAGTAGATTTACCGCAGGCTAATTTTTCATACACGGTAGCCATGCCCAAACGAACAGCGCATGGCATGATTCATGACATTTGGGTCGACAAAAAATCCATCGATTTGACGACAATAAATGCCACTGCAGACGGGCTTCTCATGCTCATACCCGTGACTTCCGGCGAACATTTGGTGCAGGCTCAATACAATTAGCAATGCGCAATTCTACGTTGGGAATTTGTTTTCGTATCGCGTTGTTACGTCGTAGGCGTACGATATAAATAGCCCCCGATATCCCCCGCCTTTTTTCGCGCCTTTAGGCGCGGTCAATAGAACCCCATTGAGGTTCGACAAAATAGCCCCTAATTATCTTTATCGACGTCTGAGCATTCGATATAGCCTTTGAGTGCACTTTGAAGGCGCAGACGTGCGTAATGCAGACGGCTCATGACTGTTCCCATTTGAATGTCGAGGGTACTGGCAATTTCTTCATAAGAAAGCCCATCAACTTCGCGAAGCGTAATAATAATGCGTTGTTTTTCGGGCAGTGAATCCATGGCAGATGACAGCATTTCTCTGAGTTCTGTGCGCTCACATGCTTTTTCTGGATTAATCCCAAGACTGGGGGGAAGAACATCTTCTGGTCGAGAAAAATTCTTCTGATAATCGTTGTCGAATTCAACCTCACGAGCTGTTTTTTTACGTCGATATTTATCGACGGCGAGGTTATAGGCAATCCGATAAGCCCAGGTAAAAAAACGAGTTCCTGGCTGGTATTTATCGATGTTTTTGTAAATGCGGACGAAGACTTCCTGGGTAATTTCCATGGCATCTTGACGATTGTGCACAACACCATAAACAACCCCGATGACGCGATCTTTATAGCGCCAGTAGAGCTGTTCAAATGCAGTTCTGCTCCCTTTCTGAATCTTCAGAACAAGGTCTTCGTCTGTCTGATTATCCATGAATAACCGGTGAATAGTAATAAATTCCCCTGTTTCATGCAAAACAGGGGAATTTGGCTATGTTTGTTAACCAATAGGAATGGAAACTTTTTTGATAGTGCCGCCAAAGCGTCTGAAACTCATCGATGAGAATGCCGAATTAATGCATGAGCTGAGTTCACCTGATGCAGTATTGGATAGATCACGAATTGCCCCCGACTGCTGAATGGTGAAATTAACTTTAATGGAAGGTCGGCGGCCACCTGCATATTTGGCATAGCATTCCTGAACTTTTCTAAGTCTGCTTGTACTCATGCAGACTTTTTCGATTTCCCAGTCAGCAAGCGGTTCGAGTTCAACGCCATCTTCGTCTGTAAATACGAGCGTATCGATATATTCCCCCGGAGCACCAGGTTTCGCACTTCCACCGGGTTTACGACCCGCATATTTTTTGCGATGTTCTTCTTCCCAGGCCTTAAGTGCTGCTTCTCGTTCGGCTTCTGTTGCATTGGGATCGAAGAGGGCTTTAGCCTTGGCATCATCGACATTAAGTGCCACGGCTTCTATCTTGGGGGGGACAAATTCTTTTTCAAAAACAGGAAATGCGTCGGTGTAGGCAAGTGGTTCGGGATCTGGCATCAGTGCTAGAATGATAAGTGGTATGCCAATCACAGCAGCAATACAGCCAAGTATTATCGCAATGGATCCCAATCCAGCAGCCTTCTTAACGTTCTGCTTTTTGCGCTCCTGAGCTGCTTTCTCTGCACGATTGTGGTCACGAATCGGAAGATATTCTTTAATCTCTTTTTCAAATTCAGGAATTGAACCCAGATTTTGTCGACGCTTCGTCGATGTGTTGAAGATGCTTGTCGATTCTGTGATGACATCATCATAAAATTTCTTTAGCAGTTCATCGCGATCAAAGGGACCAAAATCCATCCCGTCTTTTTGATAAATCCAGACATCGGTATGAATCGGTCGCTGGGCTGCACGGGATGTTCCGCTGTCAAAAAGATCTGTTTTACGAACAGAAGCTTCAATGACTGGCATATCCGAACTGACATTCAGTGCTCGCAAATCATTCACACCGACAACAATCGATGAAATATCATTATCTGCAGGTGCATCCACACCATTTTTAAGAATGTCCTTAAATGTCTGAACATCGTTAAAACGGTCTTCAAGCTCGGGTTTGGTCGCCTGGAAAAGTGCTTCTTTAACATTCGTGGAAATACCGGGAATACGGGCAATAAAGGCTTCTGGTGAACCGTCAAATTCACGAAGTGGAAGACCGCTTAGAAGTTCTGCAAACAACATTGCCAAGGAGTAAACATCTGCTGATTCTTTCTTCGGCGCACAGGTTTCTTTGACTTCTGGTGCTGCAAATGGTGAATTGAAATAGCTTTTCTTTGCATCAGCATTCAAATACGTTCGGGCAATATCGGTACAGATATAATTGGCAATCCGAACACGTCCTTCCTTCGTGACAAAAATTGTTTTAGGGGACAGATTGCCATAAATAAAACCTGCACGGTGAAGTGTGCCTATCCCAAGACACAAATGGGACAGAAAACTGTACGCTGCTTTCAGCCCCAGTATTTGTCCTCGCTCCCTGCGTGATTTCAGATGGCTTTCAAGGGTTTCTCCCTCAATGTATTCCATCAGAATATAGCCGATGCTGTTGGCAATAATGAAATCTTTTACCGATGCAAGACTCTTGTGATAAACCTTGCTTATCGCTTCCACTTTTGTGCGTATGCCTGCTTCGATATCCGGCGTGATGTCAATGCAAAGCTGTTTGACAAGAAATGTTTCATGCGTTTGGGTATCACTCATCAGATAGGTCGATCCCAACTCGCTTTCCCCTATCTGGGATTTGACTTCAAGGTGCTCGGCAATAATATCACCAACATTGAGATTCGGCGTCAGATCACTCATTATTCACCTATTTTAGAGAGGCAGATCAATGGCCCATCGGCCATCTTCTCGATGGAGTGCTACGGGGATATTCGATCCGTCGTGCATAACAATATTGACAATGGCTTTTTCACCATCCAATAAGGCTAATTCAATCTTTTTGTATTCTCGCGTCGAAGAAAGTACATGCCCCGCTCGAAGCATGTCATATCCCCGCCGTGTTTCTCCGTTCGTCGATGTCGTATTAAAGGCTGATGCTCGCTCTTCCAGCTTCCGACGGGTTTCTGATGACAAAAATTCCCACATCGTTTCTGTGGACTGACCTTCTGTCGCTTGAAGAAATCCCGTCAAAACATCTTCCGGATCATCTCTCGTCCAGATAGGACCCGCACCACAGCCCGCTAAAATAACAAAAAATATCAGCATCGCAAGTAAATACAACAATTTTCTGCTGCCAGAATCGTGTTTTGATGCTGATATTTTAACCATCTTTTTTACGCCCGTGTGTTTGCATTGCCGTGTAACGGCATATCTAAGCGACTATGACACGCTACGATAAAACCGTCAACGCGAAATGGCTTATTTGCCACAAACTAACCGACGAAGACCGTCCTCAAATAGTACTTCCGCTTTCGTGGAATCGGTCATTTCTACAACCACTCCAAGCCCAAATTTTGAATGCTTTATGACGTCCCCTTCGGTCAGTTTCAGTCGGATGGTGTAGCTCTTTTGTTCTTCACCTTTCACTGATGTCAAGCGAGCCCACGCCTCTTTGAGCGAATTGGCATTCGCCATGTCTTCTGCACTCAATAGACTCTTCTGTATCGGGGTGCCTTTCGCCTCTACTTCACGCAGATGCTCATGATTGCATTCTGCACATGCTATCTTGTCTTCATTGATAATCGCATGCGGTTTGATGTCTCGACATATCGGACACCACTCCTCTATCAGATTCGCTTCCAGCTCGCTTTCCAGCGCTGGGGAATCAAAGGAATCATCATCAAGACCTTCGTCCAGTTCGTTGTCTTCGTCGTCTCTTGCCATAGCTTTCTAACGTTCTCTTTAATTAAAAAAAAAAAAGGGATTTCATATCCCGGAGCGCGCGCCTTTTTGCACATGAACCTTATATCGTCAAGTATTTTTATAAAGACTCGCCCATCATCTTTCACTTAACCGCTTTTTTATGTTCGGATCGTCCGGATTCAATGCCTCGGCTACTTCCAGCAGTTCCTCTGTCATGTTCTCAAACGTCACTTTTCCGTCCTGAATGATAATTCGCGTTCCTTCTGGAAACATCTCAAACAGGTCTTCAAGATCTCCTCCTGGTTCCAGCACTTTTTCGTCTTTCTCGGCCATTGCTGTAATATCCTCTTATTATGGAGGTGACTCATTGACGAGTTTCCTCTCTTTGGATGCTGCCCCCTATATATCACTTTTTTTCTTTGTGTTAATGCTCTTGCTTTCGCCATGTTTACAATAGCTTTCGCCGGTCAGTTTGACCACTTTTTGCCCGATTTCATTCACTGGTTCTCTAAAAATGTCATTCCAGATTGCAATTTCGTTGGGCTAAATCATCAGTCTTTTCGCGAACTTTCTTCCATTTCCTGGCGCATCGGCTCTCTCCTGAGCACCAGAGATACAGAAGAAATGCTCAATCAGATCAATGCATTGGTCTATTTTTGCATGACTCCTCCCTCTTTAAATAAAACAGATGAGGGAATCGAACGCGACGTCGCTCTTTCTGCTGCCGTCAATGTCGCTTCTGCAGCAAAATTATTCCCAGATCTGCGCGTCATTCTCGTCACTCGCAATGTGCTGAATGAACACCCTAAACTCGGCTCATGCTCCGATTATTGGTTCCAAATCGTTAAGATTTTTAAAGATTCCGTCCAAAATCTTAATGTCATTCAGACAAATCCTGTGATCAGTGAACTCGATGCGGTCTGCGTCGCAATGTTCGAAAATGCTCAGCAAAAACTTGCAAATCGCCCTGATTCCATTTGGAAAAAATCTTTTCAACCGGTCAAAAAACGCGACTTTTACGACGCAATAAAAAACGCTATCACTGGCAAAAATACTGGAAATTGCACAATTCTCCACGGCGATTGCAGCATCGAATGGCTTGATTGGCTTAAGGTGAATCAACGCGCTATTCCTTCAAGCCGTCAGCCCGGACGTATCGCTCAGATGCGAAATGCTCTTTTCCCGGAAAATCATCTCCGCGCTGAACTTCTGGATGAAGTGATTTCGGATTCTTCTTCCACCCCTTCAGATATTTCTTCCTTAAAAACCTCTATACTCGCTGAAATGCTTCAGATTGCTGAAGATTTGCTCGATGATAAAAAAGCAAACAAGCCTTTATTGCTCGCTCCGGGACGATTCCATATTCCGGTCGCCGGTAAATCTTCGTGCTACGTTCAGCGCATTCTCACTCGCCCTTTGCGAAGCGTCTCCGATATCGCTGATTTGTTGATGGGATGGATCCCTCGATATTTTCAGCGTTTGCTTCGCGTCGAAGAAATGAGTGCTTCGCGTATTATGTGCCGCGTTTCTCTTATTCCCGTGCTCGAGTTCGAAAAAATCGTTGAATCGCCCAATCGTTGCCGTCTGTTGCTGCGAAGTCCATGGGCTCTGAATATCAAAAATACCGTCAATCTCGTCGTCGCAACAACGGGTTACGAAAAAGATCCCGGTATTTTGTTCGTCATCGTCGAAGATGCACCAAAAAATCCTATTTTTATGTCGTCTTTCAGAGCCATGATGATCGCTTTTGGTCGATATCTGAAAGATTACGGTTGCGGTGAATAACTTCAAGGGATTTGCTTTGTGGCCGGTGCTATGCCTGCGGCATACACACCGGCTTTCGCGCTATCGGCTGCGCCGATACGCGCTCT
>JAZRWV010000150.1:0-4530 GCA_045599925.1 Myxococcota bacterium | reverse complement strand
GTTCTGATTGATGTCGCCGATGAAAAGCTCATCGATAGGATTGTTGGTAGACTTAGTTGCCCATGCGGACGTGTTTATCATGTCCGAACATTGCCTCCTCGCGTTGCTGGCATTTGCGACGCTTGTGGTGCTGAGTTGGTGCAGCGCTCTGATGATACTGAAAGCGTGGTTCGTGAACGTCTTGTGGCTTATCATGCCCAGACGCAGCCTCTTGTCGAGTATTATCAGAAACGCGGAATTCTTTACACAATCGCTGGTGATTCCAGTGTGGATGAGGTTTTTAGCCAAATCCGTCGCGTGTTGGAATTCTAGTTTCGGGGTCCGGATATTAAATTTTTTTCAACAATGCGATTTTTGTTGAATCATTTGCCCGTCTTTGTTAAAAGACTTGGCCTTGTGATTTGCAGTATAAATTGCTGCGTTGTGTGTTGAGTTTAAGGAGAGACGAACATGAAAGTTCGGCCGTCAGTCAAAAAAATTTGTGACAAATGTAAACTGATTAAACGTCACGGCGTTGTCCGCGTGATTTGTGAAAATCCGCGTCACAAACAGCGTCAGGGTTAATTTTTAGGAGGATAGCCGCATGGCACGTATTGCTGGTATTGATTTGCCGCGACGTAAACGTATGGAAATTGCTCTGACGAGCATTTACGGCATTGGTCGTACGCGCGCAAAACTTATTCTTGATGAAGCTAAAATTCCTTACGAACGCAACAGTGATGATCTCACTGAAGCCGAAATTCGCGCAATCCGTGATGTGATTGATGCACATTATCAAGTCGAGGGTGATCTCCGCCGCCTCGTTCGTATGAATATTAAGCGTCTTATGGACCTCGGCTGCTATCGTGGCCTTCGTCATCGTCGTGGGCTTCCTGTTCGCGGTCAGCGTACAAAAACTAATGCCCGTACACGCAAAGGTCCTAGCCGTCTTGCTGTCAAGAAGAAAAAGTAATTTGATAACATTTGCCGTGTGATAGAACTGCTTTGTGATGTTTCTTTCATGCGGCATTGATAATAAAAGAGGAAAGACTGTGGCTAAAGATGCTAAATCGAGCCGTCGTGTTGTGAAAAAACACGTCAAGAAGAATGTTCAGAGTGGTGTGGCTCACATTCGTTCGACATTCAATAATACTATTATTACTATTACCGATAATAATGGTGAAGCCGTTTCTTGGTGCACTTGTGGTACTAAGGGATTTAAAGGTTCCCGTAAATCTACTCCGTTCGCCGCTCAAGTCGCTGCTGATGATGCTGCTCATAAAGCTATGGATCACGGTATGCGCTCTATCTCTGTCTATGCTAAAGGTCCTGGTTCAGGTCGTGAAGCTGCTCTTCGTGCCCTTCAGGCCGCCGGTCTTAAGGTTACGCTCATTCGTGACGTGACACCAATTCCTCACAACGGTTGCAGACCGCCTAAACGTAGACGCGTTTAATCTTCCGTTTATATGTGCGCCGGTTAAGTTTTCTCTTGCCGGCTATTCTTGTGTGTCACCTTTCGAATGCGGAGGAACGCATGCATCGAAATTGGACTGATCTTATAAAACCGAAAGAGGTTAAGATCGATAATGAATCACGGTCTGCTAATTATTGCCGCTTTGTCTGCGAGCCTCTCGAAAGAGGTTATGGACATACCCTCGGTAATGCTCTCCGACGTATCCTTCTGAGCTCACTTCAGGGCGCCGCTGTTACTGCTGTTCGCATCGATGGCGCTCTCCATGAGTTTATGCCTCTTCCTAATGTTAAAGAAGATGTTACAGTCATCATCCTTAACATAAAAGAACTCTTAATTAAAGCCGATGTCTCGGAACCTACCTGGATGAAACTTGAAAAAGATGGTCCTGGTCTCGTTTATGCCCGTGATATCGAAACTCCGCAGAATGTTGAAATCCTTAATCCCGATCATGTCATCTGTACGCTCGGTGAAGGCGCTCACTTCTCTGCAGAACTCTGTGTTGATACCGGTAAAGGTTATCGTAAGGCTGATGAATCCCGTGATGCCGATCTTCCTATCGGTACCATCGTCGTCGACGCTCTCTTCTCCCCAATTCAGCGCGTCGATTATACAGTCACTAACGCTCGTGTCGGTCAGCATACTGACTATGATAAACTGACACTTGAAGTTTGGACCGATGGCTCCGTCATCCCCGAAGATGCTGTCGCTTTCGCAGCTAAGATTCTTAAAGAACAGGTTTCTATCTTCATTAACTTCGATGAAGATATCGTTCCCGATGAAAAGGTTGAAGAAGTCGTGGAAGTTAATTCCAATGAACATCTCGACCGCTCTGTCGGTGAACTTGAGCTCTCCGTCCGCTCCGCTAACTGCCTTCAGAACGCTAATATTCGTTATATCGGCGAACTCGTCCAGAAAACTGAAGCTGATATGCTCAAAACCAAAAACTTCGGCCGTAAAAGCCTTCGCGAGATCAAGGATATCCTTTCTAAAATGGGCCTGACTCTCGGTATGTCTGTCGATAATTGGGAACCTCCAATGTAACCCTTTTGTCGGCTTCGTTTCGCTGACTTCGTCAGCGAAATCCCAGTTTGACTGGGCTTCGCGAATCTGATTACTTTTTTTTAGGATTTTTACTATGAGACATCGTAAATCTGGCCGTCATTTCAGCCGCCCTTCTGCTCATCGTAATGCGATGCTTGATAACCTCGCCTCTCAACTCCTTGAGCATGAAGCTATTCAGACGACTGAACCTAAGGCTAAAGAACTTCGTTCTGTCGTGGATAAGCTCATTACGCTCGCTAAACGCGGTGATATCGCTGCTCGCCGTCTCGCCGCTGCTCGCTTGAACCAGAGAGTCGTCGATCGCTCCGACGCCGCTGATTCAAAATTGCACAACGCTCTGCTTAATAAGCTTTTCGATGATATTGCTAAACGCAATATGAATCGCCCTGGCGGTTATACTCGCATTATTAAACTCGGTACTCGCCATGGCGATAATGCTGATATGGTTCGTATCGAACTCGTCGAAAAAGCCGTTCCTGCAGCTGTTAAACCTGCTTTCCAGGCTTCTACCGCTGAATAATTAAGCTCTTTTGATAATAGCCACATCCTCGGATGTGGCTTTTTTCGTTCTTGAGGTATTTCTTTCGTTTCGTATCTTTTAATGACATAAATGGAAAATGCCTGTTTCTTTCCTTATTTCCTGCCTTTTCCTTCTTTTTTCTATTGCAGGTTCTTGAATATCGTGAGTGGTCTCGATACCCTCGAAGCCCAGGCATCTTCATTGTGTTGAGCTCCTGGCTCATGCCAATGGGTCATGTCAACATCATATTGATAGCCGATCTTCTCCATTGAATCGATAAAATCTCGTGTATAGCAGTAGTTGTCATGGGCACTTGCTCCATCCGATTCATCGATATTCGCGTCTCTTTGGCTAAGTATTGCCGGACATCCACCCTCTGGTTCATAACCACCATTGTCTAAATATAAATACGTATTTCGATGTCCTGCTTCCTCATATAACTCTCTTATGATCTTTCCATTGTCACTGCTAAATCTTCCCCAGGCTGTCGTTGGCGATAGTGCAAGCACCGCTCTGTATCGATTTGGGTATTTATAGGCTATATATAGACTTATTAATCCTCCTAGGGATGAGCCCATGATTCCTGCTTTTGTTGTCGTTTTGTACTTCGACTCAATGAATGGTCTTACGGATTCTTCAACAAATGATGCATACTCGTTTCCTTTGCTTTCATACGTCGTATTCTCGACTGTGTCGGTGATATGCGTATATTCATGCATTCTGTCTTCTGTATTGGATATCCCAACAATTAGGAAGTTGCCTCCAATTGCAGTCATGTTTTCCCGTAATTTCCAGCCACCGCTGTAGCCATTTGTTTGATAAATGTTTTGTCCGTCGTGGGCATACAATACATCATATGGACCGTCATTAGGCGGAATGAGTATATATAACGAACGTGTTTTCAGCCCCTGTGGACTCATAAACATGTGATATCTTTGAAGATGCTGTTTGTTTTGGGGCGCTTTAATATATGAAAATTCCCCATTTTCATCATAATCATAATTCAACGACCAGGGATCTGATTGCCATTCCGCGTTATTCTTTACAAATTTATAGGCTAATCCACTCGTTTCTTTCGGAATATTGGTTTCGGCTGACCAAAATTCTCCATCTTTTGAGGGCGTCATAGCCTGTGGTGTCCAGTGATTCATTTCACCAGCAACTGACCAGGTTTCGCCCTTATACCAATGAATAAAAATGGCCGTCTGGTTGGCTGTTAGTACCGGAAATCCACAGGAATATGCAATGGTTGGAAATGCTGTGTCAGGCGGAACATTTCCCGCAATCAGTGCTCGCGCCCAGTCTTCGTCTGTGACTAAATTCGGATATTGTGGATTCGGATCGGGCTTGCATTCATCATGTGTTGATTGATTCTCCTGTCCCTGATTCGGCTCCTGTCCCTGATTCGGCTCCTGTCCCTGATTCGGCTCCTGTCCCTGATTCGGCTCCTGTCCCTGATTCGGCTCCTGTCCCTGATTCGGCTCCTGTCCCTGAT
>JAZRWV010000149.1:0-5344 GCA_045599925.1 Myxococcota bacterium | reverse complement strand
GGCCTGTCGTCAATGGAATCGAAAAAATCAGTGCAAACAGCTTCTATATCGACGATGAAGACGTCGCAGAGCTCACGGATGCACGAATCATCGACCTCGCACAGGCTGAAGCCTGGAACAGCGTAACCGAAGAACCCGTTGCCATTAAAGAGATTTCATCCAATATTTCCAAGGAATACGGAAAATACAGCGTCACATTCAAAACAGCCGCTGGTACTGCCATTACCGTTGACGCCATTGTTGACAAACCCAACCGCGTAAAGAGCAATCTCTATCAGGAAGAAATTTACGCCCAGAATTTCTATGTCAAAACCGATGACATCAAGGAATCGATGGCTCTCGATACCGACCTTCGTACGTGGGCAAATGCTTCTGCATGGTCTCTCGAAGACGGCACCGAAGTCTCTATCAACGAGGTCAAATACGACTTTGACTGGGACAAAATCGAACCGGGCGAATACGAAATCACATTTGCAACCGAAGGTTATCAGTACAAAGTGTCGACGACCAAAGCCCTTCCCGAAGGTTCGGAAGTCGGGCTTTTGTTTGATCCGGAAGACATCCATCTCATGGCACGCGAAGTCGTTCCTGGCGATATGAGCCATGCTGGCGAATAGTGGGAGTGAACGATGACATTCCTAAAAAAACTCCTCGCCAAAATTGGCTCCATATTCGACACCGGGTCGAACCGGTTCATTCTGTTGACCTATCCGTACATCATCTGGTTGCTTGCACTCGTCGTCATCCCGATGCTTCTCATCGTGGCGTATGCTTTTACAACCGGTGGAAATGACGTCGTTACATTCAAATTTACATTCGAAAACTTCATCAATTTCGTGACCGATGCGACATTTATGAGTGTCGTCGGTAAATCCCTTTGGATTGCATTCCTGACAACAATTATCTGTATCATTCTGGGGTATCCCATTTCCTATATCATTGCCAAATCCAAAGGCAATCGCGGCATGATCCTGATTTTGTTACTCACATTGCCCACGTGGATCAATATGCTCGTCCGAACTTACGCATGGATGGGCATTCTCCAGAAAGGCGGTATGTTTTCGACAATTCTGGGTTTTTTCGGCATTGAAAATGCCAATCTGCTTTACACCGATTTCGCCGTCATTCTGGGCATGGTCTACAACCTTTTGCCCTTTATGATTCTTCAGATTCATACTTCGCTGGCAAAAATGGACAACAGCCTGCTCGCAGCCGCTGCAGATCTCGGCGCAAACAAAGTTCAGAGCTTTATACGCGTGACATTCCCGCTGTCGCTGCCTGGCGTCGTCAGTGGCATTACACTCGTTTTTCTTCCCGCCGTCAGTTCATTCTTTATCCCGAAACTCCTCGGTGGCGGTCAGTATGTCCTCGTCGGTAACGTCATCGAAAGTCAGTTCCTTACAGCCGGAAACTGGCACTTCGGTTCCGCCATTTCGATGATTATGGCCATTATCATCATCATTTCGATGTGGCTAACCCGTAAACTCGACTTCCAGCAGAACAAGGAGAACTGATCATGAATAAAAAGAGCAAATTCTGGAGCATTTTCTCCAAATGCGCGATCGGGTTCACTCTCCTGTTCTTCTATCTTCCGATCATTTACATCATTATCTTTTCATTTAACGGTTCCCGTTCATTGACTCGTCTGAATGGCTTCTCGCTCCAGTGGTACGAGAAAATGTTCAACGATCCCGTTATGATGGACTCCATCTGGACGACCATTATTATTGCAATTATCGCAACGGCTGTTTCGACGATACTCGGAACTGTGACGGCAATTGGCTTGAGCAAAACCGGAAAAGGTCTTCGCAATGCCGTTGAACGCGTCAACGAACTCCCCGTTCTCAATCCCGATATCGTGACCGGTATCAGCCTTCTCATGCTCTTCTCGGCACTTGCCGTCAGCAAGGGCTTTGTGACGATGCTGATTGCACACATTATGTTTTGCACACCGTTCGTCATTCTGACGGTGATGCCAAAACTCAGATCACTAGACCCGAATCTGACGGATGCGGCACTCGATCTCGGCTGCACACCGATGCAGGCCATGATTAAAGTCATCATTCCGCAGATTAAACCCAGCATTATCGCTGGTGCACTCATCGCATTCACGATGAGTTTCGATGACTTCGTCATCTCATATTTTGTCACCGGTGATGGCGTTCAGAACATCTCCATCCTCGTTTACACCATGTCGAAACGCGTCAATCCTTCCATTAACGCCCTTTCGTCACTTGTCATTCTCATCATTACGGTGGCTCTTATCGCCGTCAATCTCATTCCGCTGATCAAACGAAAAGCGACCAAATCCATTAAACAGTAATCATCAGCCGCTTGGTTCGACGGCTGATGATTCAAGCTTCCTATCTCTTCACTTAAAAGGATATGAAAATGAACATTACAACACTTGCTCGCACTGGTATCGTTGCACTCGCCCTCGGCGGACTCTTTGTTTCCGCCAGTTGCTCTAAAAAAGCTTCTGACAATGCCGATAATGCTGACGGCACTCAGGCTGCTCAGGCTGCTGGTGACACCGAACAGCGTTTAAAACTTTATATTCCCGGCGAATACATGAGCTCCACGCTCATTCCGAACTTCGAAAAACAGTTCAATGCCAAAGTCATCGTCGAATATTTCGACAGCAATGAAATGATGTATGCCAAAGTTCAGGCCGGCGACAAATACGACGTCCTCGTTCCTTCCGATTACATGATCGAACGTCTGCTCAAACAGAAAAAACTTCAGCCAATTCAAAAAGATAAAATCAAAAATATTGGCGAACTTTCTGATTCTGTGAAAAATCTGAGCTACGATCCCGATAACACCTATTCGATTCCTTATTTCTGGGGCAACGTCGGTATCGTTTACAATACAAAGAATGTTTCCTCTGAAGTCATCGAAAAAGAGGGGTATTCCATTTTCCAGAATACGGATTATGCCGGCAAGCTCTTCTGGTACGATTCAGAACGCGACAGCTTTATGATTGCTCTCAAAGTTCTCGGTTATTCCATGAACACCGACAATGAAGATGAGATCAACAAGGCTTATGAATGGCTGCTCAAGATGAATGACACCATGAAGCCGAGTTATGTGACAGACGAAGTTATCGACAGCATGATCAATGGCAATAACGACCTCGCGATTGTTTATTCCGGTGATGCCGCGACAATTCTCAGCGAGAATGAGGACATGGGATTCTGGGCACCGAAAGAAGGTACGAATGTTTGGTATGATGCTATGGTTATTCCAGAAAATGCTGAAAATCCTGCACTCGCCAATGAATTTATCAACTACGTCATTTCTTACGATGCTTCACTCGGCAATACGGATGCCGTCGGTTATACATCGCCCAATGCCAAGGCTTATGCGGAAATGACGAAAGAAGGCGGCAAATTCGAGAAAAATTCTGCTTACAAACCACGCGTCGGATATGAAAAAGATGAGATTTTCCACGACAACGATGTGATTCGCGCCAAGATTTCCGAGCTCTGGATTAAGGTTAAAGCTCACAAGTAAGGTGTTTATCGGTGTTTGTGGGAAGCCGCTATTGGCCTTTATGCCAATACGCGGCTTTTTTGGGCTCTGTTATTGGCCTGAGACGCGCAGAGCGCGCCTCGGCCAATACACAGTGCGGTGCGGCCTATCGCTGATTGCGATACGGCCGCACAAATTCGAGTAAACTTTAGTCGGCAATCGCTTTGCCCAGTGCACGAGCTTTGGACAAGTCATCTGCTTTGACATCGTCGAGGTTCATGCAGCCATAAGCAATGACGTTTCCGCAGTCTTTCCAGCCGAGATATCCGGTGAATGCGCGATAATGAAGAAGGGAGGGAGCAGCCGTTTTTTCTTCTGTATCGCCAAGGGAAAGAAGAAGGGCAGTGTGTTTGGCGCAGTGAAGCTGTTGGTCAATTGCAAAGAATCGGTCGATAACGGCACGAAGCTGCGAGGAGAGGCCGTAATAATAGACCGGTGATGCAAAAACTATGGCATCTGCGGCAATGAGCTCTTCGCGAATCGTGACAAAGTCGTCTTTTTGACAGCATACGCCATCGTGGCCAAAACAATAGCCGCATCCCATGCAGCCGCCCACTTTTGAATGTGCACAGTCGATGCGTTTGACGTCATGTCCGGCTTCTTTGGCGCCTTCGATAAAGGCTTCGGCGAGTTTGCTGGAATTTCCGTTCAAACGGGAACTACCGGTTAGTACGAGAACTTTCATAAATGCTCCTTTTTTTGGGGGAAAACAAATAATTTACTGACAGTCTGCAGAATCGCTTTTTGATGGGCAGGTCATGCCTCTTGCTGTACAATTTTTACAACCACTTCCACAACAAGATTGAATTGAAAGACAGACATTATGTTCAAATCTGTAACCATCTTTACAGCTTGTTGCAACACAATTTCCACTATTGCAGGTACCGCTTTTCCAGCCTTCAAAAGAGGTGCATTCTGATGACTTGCTGCATTGTGGGGTGCAGGCCCCCCATCCGCTATTGCAGCTGCCGTTGGCATAATAGCCCTTAACGCATGTGGTCGGGATACATCGATAGGAGCTGTCGTTATTGCAAGTGGATTCCTTTGCACCGGTAAATGTGGCGCATTTTGCAATGATGCAATTGGTTTTATCGAAATTGAGAGCCAGTTTGCCTTCGGCATCACAGGCACATTGGCCCGACGGGTTGCAGAATTTGGTTAAAGGTTCATTTTCGCAGTTGACGGTATTGCTGCTTGTCACAGGTGCGCATTCTGAATCCGAATTGGCCGAGCAGGAGAGCTGGTCTGGTGCAATGTGATATCCGGCCTGGCATTCAGATATTTTACAGCTGCCTTCATCACAGAAACCTTTGACTGCTTTTTCGAGTGTGTTGCAATTCGTAACGACATTGCTGTCGGTTGGGGCACATTCTGTATCGATGTTCTTTACACACAAGGTTTTATCTTCAGATAAATGATAGCCTGAAACACATGAAACGATTTGGCATGTTCCTGCATCCGAACAGATCATGGACTCGGCATTTGCCGGCTTTTGAGTGGTGCAGTTTACTGGTATTTGAGTACTTGGCATGTTTGCTGGGGCACATGTTGTAACTGATGTCTTTTGGCAGGAAATGACTTCCGAACCGGAATAGACTGGATAGCTTCCGGCTTTGCATTGCAGTTGGCAGATGCCATCATTGCATGCACTTTCTTCGAACTCAGTTTTGACCAGCAATGAACAATTTTCACAGTTTTTGCCGCATTGGCTGGAATTATTGACGCATTCCACGCCATTGCCTTTCTTTTGTGTACATTGATTGGGCAGGCATGTTGTTTCGATGCAGATGCCTTCGTTGCAGACTTTATC
>JAZRWV010000148.1:0-4159 GCA_045599925.1 Myxococcota bacterium | reverse complement strand
TTTTCTCCACTCGCCCGGTTGGCGCGGAAGCTTATCCGGTTTTAGCAGTCCTTTCGGTCTGTTATCCCGGTCATAAGGGCAGATTATTCACGTGTTACTCACCCGTGCGCCGCTTTACTCAGGGCCGAAGCCCCTTTCACGCTCGACTTGCATGTGTTAGGCCTGCCGCCAGCGTTCGTTCTGAGCCAGGATCAAACTCTCCAGTTTGATCTCTTTATATAGAGCCGTTTACGAAACGGCTTTACTTACTTAGATGCCGCGTAGCATGCTACGCGGTTTCTTGGAATCGGATGCTTTCGCATCCGTTTTAGGCTCGCACTTCTGCTTATTATTCTCTCTCTTCTTCGGTTTTCAAGATTGTCGCAGGCTCTTTTTCAGAACCCGTCGAACGAGCGCGGCTTATACGATGTCTTGCACAATGTGTCAAATTTTATTTTAAAATATTTTCACCCCCACTGATATGGCACCAAATACACTATAAAAAACAAGCCGCACGTATTGGCGTTGCCAATAGTGCGCCTCAAATGCACCGTATGCACGGCATAGGTGCATCCCGGCTTTCAGAGCGCAATAGGCTTTATAAGGCTGGTTGCTGTTGAGACGGCAATACGTCTTCATATTGTCCAGAGAAGAACAATCCTGACGAACAAATTTGCCGCTTTCATCGCAAACCAAGAGGAACGTTGATTTATCCTGACATGTATTACAGTGCTTCTCATTAGAAGCATCTGTGTGGCTGTACACACAAACTTTGCAACTGCGGCCAGCACCGGTACACGCCACCCCGCGCTCACATTCATCGACAATATAGTCGCCTTTGCAACATATCGTCGCTTGTCCAACAGATTTTGAATCATTCTCACTCACACTTGTCGATATTTCCATTTCTGCAGGCTCCGCAGGCTGTTCCCTCTGCATTACATGAAATTATCTTATTGGAATCTCCCAGACACTCATTTTCCAGGACAAGGCGGTCCTTGCCAAAGGTCAATCGCGTGCAACAGGGTACCGTCACTGATATGGCCTGTTGGACCATATCTCTTTGTCCCCTTAGACAGAGCTTTCCCCCCTGAAGGCCTTCATCACTCACGCGGTATGGCTGCGTCAGAGTTTCCTCCATTGCGCAAGATTCCCCACTGCTGCCTCCCGATCGAATGGATCATCCGCACTCGCATCTTGAACTTCATAAACCTTGACTCTTGGGATCAATGGAATCAGCGGTTCTTCGCGATTAATACTCATATTCGTAAGCCAATGTACCTGGTTCGCATTTATATATTTTATATCTTTATACTTCCAGCATCGCTTGTCTTGATGAGATCTTTAAAACCCCATAAAATGTTCGATGCAAAACATCAGGCAATAAAGTACCAGAAGTGAGACTTAAGCTTAATTTCCAAGAGTTTACGCAAACTCTCGGACGAATTGAAGCCGTTTTTCTGTCACAAATTTGAATAGCATCTTTGATGCTTCCAGTGTAAAATGAAATGAGTACGACATGAAACCTCATGATTTACTAGATGATGGTTTTATGTATTTTCTTCATTTTAAGTATTATCAGCCGATATGCCACTACTTGTCTCTGATACAATACATTTCCAGTAAAAACGCGCCATGGCGCGTCTCAAAAATGTTATGGAAACACCAAATTCCCCCCAGTCATTCAAAAATCCACCGAAAAAGCAGCTCTCCGCACCAGATTTAAAAAACGTGGATTTTCCCGAAACCCCGCAAAAGCTCAAATCAGCCGGGTATCAGCTCATCCGCGAAATCGGGGAAGGTGCCAATGGTAAAACATATCTCGGCAAAAATAAGCGAACCGGAGAAGCGGTAGCCATTAAAGCCCTTAAATTTTCGGATGATCTGAAAAATTACGAGTTATTTGAACGCGAAGCCGAAACGCTTAAACAAATCCAGACGGCAGGCGTACCCAAATTCTTTAAATATATCACAGATGGTCAGAAATTCCGGAACTGCTGGCTCGTCCAGGAATACATCGAAGGCAAATCGCTGCAGGATCTGATGAATCAGGGGGTTCATTTTACTGAATCTGAAGTACTGGGAATCATGATCCGGACCTCCGGCATTATTTCGGAACTCCAGACGCGATATAGTCCGCCCATCATTCACCGCGACATCAAACCATCCAACATCATGGTCGAATTTGAGAAAGCCACTCTTGCGATAAAAAGCGTTCATCTCATCGATTTCGGGTCTGTTGCAAATCCGCAGCGGCGAAACGGCAGCTCCACCGTTGCCGGAACCGTCGGCTATATGGCACCGGAACAGCTCATGGGCTGCTGCACGACACAGTCCGATTATTATTCGCTGGGGGCGACTGCACTCTATTTACTGACTGGCATACAGCCCTGTGATTTTCCCACAAAATCGAGTTTTCAACTCGATTTTGAACCCATTCTCAAAAAAAAATGCCCGAATGTTTCGAAAGGTATGATACAGATGCTAGGAAGCTTACTGACAAAAGCTGAAAATCGCCCCAGAAACGCTTCAGAACTCATTCAGCTCATAGAAAAGTGTATTGATCCTAAGAAAAGTCATCGAGTAATCAAGACCTCTCGTAACAAAGAAATCAAGATATCTCGTTTTTCAGCTTTTTGGCTGAAAATTGTCATAACCATATTATTATTAGTTATCCCATTTCTATTTATATCTCCTGCTTCATTACCATTTTTAATAATGTGGTTGGCATATCCTGTTTTAGAAATGTTTCCTTTTCAAAAAGGTCTCATTGGAATTATATGCATTATAATAGGTTGTTTTTTAACATTTTTCGCATACAAATCCATTCTTAAACGTGAATTAATTAATAAAATAAATTTATTTCGTAAATCAATCATGGATAACCTCTCTGGTGGAATGTTTCAGCTTTTCGGGTGGACAATTATCACCTCAGCAAAGCGCGATAAAACTAAAACCTGGCTTCAAACCAAAGGCATCATTATGAACATATCAGAAGGTATGCTGGAATACGTTTTCAAAGTCAATCACCGCACCTATGCGGGATATGCACAGTTACCAGAATTTCCGGGATTACAAATTCATCAGGAAATTGACATTTCATATCATCCGCGCAATCCCAAAAGAAATGCCATCAACAATGGCGAGCCGTAGCGGCGTTGCGTGCAACGCCGCAAGGCGAGCCCAAAGGCCGTATTCGCAAATGCGAATAGGCCGAAACGAGAGCCGTAGCGCCGCTTCATACGGCGCAAGGCGACCCCATCCAACAACAGGAAATATTCATGTCTGAACAAAATTCGATGATTTATAACGAAAATCAACCCCAGCATTCAGAATATTCAACATACGGCAATGAGGAACAGAATGTTGACATCAATCATGTTCTGCCTGCACAGGCCGCATCCAGATATCAGATCATAAAAGAGCTGGGGCATGGCGCTCAGGGCACGGTTTATCTGGCCAGAACCGTTTCTGACCAGTCGCTTGTCGCCATTAAAGTGCTCAAAATTCAGTCAGTAAAAAATTGGAAGCAGTACGATCTGTTCCATCGGGAAGCCGATGTTCTGTCGCGTCTCAATATCGATGGCATCGCAAAACTGCGTGAAGCCTGCGATTTTCTGGATGAAGCCGTTCCTGTTGCCCTTATTGTTCAGGATTATATTGAAGGAGATTCGCTGCAGTCCTTTATCGCCAAAGGATATCGATTCCGATTTTCGCAGCTGTGTCAAATTATTCTGCAGCTCATCGATATACTCAGACAGCTCAATGACTGCGATCCGCCCATTGTTCACCGCGATATTAAGCCTTCTAATATTATTATTCATTATGATGCCGAAACGAATGAACCAAAGGTTCATCTGATTGACTTCGGAGCCGTTGCAAATCCCCAGGTCAAGAGCGGCGGTTCGACGGTTGTCGGAACTTATGGTTATATGGCACCCGAACAGCTCATGGGGCATGCGACCCCCAAAAGCGACGTTTATTCACTGGCGATTATTGCGGTTTATCTGATGAGCGGCGTTCCGCCTGAAGACCTCGAGGTTCAGGATTATCACGTTCTCATCGACGCGCATCTTGAACATCTTCCGCATCCCGTCACGGCCGCGCTTCGCGCGATGCTTGCCCCAAATCAGGATGAACGCCTCACAGATTACGATAAACTCACCCAGATTTTTACAGC
>JAZRWV010000147.1:0-4679 GCA_045599925.1 Myxococcota bacterium | reverse complement strand
ATATTGCGAACTGAGTCCCCGGGGCAGAGCCCCGGCTGAATAGCAAACTGTGGATGGTATGAAAATTACCATTTGTATGTACAATAAAGATTTTTTTCAGTATAGGGCGCGCGCATTCAATTGAAATGCCTGCCATATTTTTGTGTCAGTCACTGCTTATTACTCTACCCTATTCAATTTCAATCAATTCCATGTATCAGTCCATTCTCGATCTTCGTCAAACCCAGCAAGCGATTAAGTTTCTTAAGGATTCATTTGAACGCGAGCTTTCCCATTCTCTTCATCTTCATCGCGTTTCGGCCCCGCTATTTGTCGATCCAAATTCGGGATTAAACGACAATTTGAGTGGTGTTGAACGCCCTGTTTCATTCGATGTCGCCAATACCGGCGTCAATCTTGAAATCGTCCATTCACTTGCCAAATGGAAGCGCCTTGCCCTCAAACGCTATGAATATGAGCCGGGGCTTGGTATTTACACCGATATGAATGCCATTAGACGGGATGAAGTTCCGGATGCCTTGCATTCAGTCTATGTCGATCAGTGGGACTGGGAACGCGTTATTCTACCGGAGGAACGCAATTTTGAAACACTTCGCGCCATCGTTGAACGCATATATTCCTCAATAAAATCGGTAGAATGGCTGGTATGCAATCGTTTTCCTGAAGTCAAACCAGCCCTTCCCAATGAAATTCATTTTATCTCATCAAGTGAACTCCTTGCCCGCTATCCAGATCTGCCCTCCAAAGCCAGAGAAAATGCGATTGTCAAAGAACTTGGTGCTGTATTTATCACACAAATTGGTCAAAAACTGGCCAATGGTGAACCGCATGATGGCCGTGCACCGGATTATGACGACTGGTCATTGAATGGAGATATTCTGGTTTGGTTCGAACCCCTTCAATGTGCAGTCGAACTATCGAGCATGGGAATTCGCGTGAATGCAGAATCCCTTCGTTCACAGCTCGAAATATCGAATCATCAGGAACGCGCCTCACTGCCCTATCACCGGATGCTGTTGAACAACGAACTGCCCCAGACCGTAGGTGGTGGTATTGGTCAGTCGCGTCTTTGTCTCGTTCTGCTAAAGAAAAAGCATATTGGTGAGGTTCAGGCAAGTTTCTGGCCACAGGAAATGATAGAAAGCTGTAAAGCTGAAGGCATTCATCTTCTCTAGTAATGTCCCTGAATAAGGAATTGGCAAATGATTTCATTGAGAGATGCCGTATATGGAGCAGCCATTGGAGATGCAGTTGGAGTTCCCTGGGAATTCAAACTGAGAGGTTCCTTTGAATGCAAGGAAATGTGCGGATATGGGACACATAATCAGCCCTGGGGTACCTGGTCTGACGACACCTCGATGATGCTCTGCATTTGCGACAGCATTCGGGAAAACAACGGCAAAATCGATATTTCGGATATTCGAAAAAAGTTCTGTGCATGGGCCTTTAAAAACACCTACTCACCGGACAACCACACCTTTGACATTGGTCAGACAGTTGCGAGTGCACTGATGGCAGGAAGGGGCCGAACCGGAGAATACGACAACGGCAATGGTTCTCTAATGCGCACACTTCCACTCGCCTTTACCGAAGCAACTGACGAAGAAATCGAAGCCGTTTCAGCCATTACCCATGCCCACCAAGTCAGCATGCAGGCTTGTGTATGCTACGTGCACATTGCACGAGCACTCAATGCAGGAATTTCATTAATGGGTGCGATTCAGGCTAACATTCCGGAACATTCTGCATTTCGTCGGCTGGCGACTTTATCGGAACTTCCGGAAAGTGAAATTCAATCCGGGGGCTTTGTCATTCACACACTTGAGGCAGCCTTGTGGTGTCTTTTAAAGACACAATCGTATGAGGAATGCGTTCTAAAAGCTGTGAATCTTGGGGATGACACCGATACGACAGCCTGTGTAGCCGGAGGCCTGGCCGTAATTCTCTATGGTTTTGAAAACATCCCTGCGCACTGGGTGGAAGGCCTTCGTGCGAAAGACCTCATTGATTCGTGCATGTTCTCATAAAAAAAGCGCCGGCCGTATTGTTTTGTTCCCCTCACCCGGCCGCCAAAGGCGCCCACCCTCTCCCAACAAATGAGGAAATTGACCGGCCGTACCGCTCTGCGACAGGCCGGGCCGCATGGCGTATTGGCCTGCGGCCAATAGCCATGCCCCTTAATAATCCTGCTCTTCGGCGTCGATATCTTCGGGATTGATGAAGGCATCGAGGTTCAGCTTGCGGATATTGACATCGAGCACGCGATTTTTGATGTGATCGACGATTTCAGCTTTGACATCAGCCGGATCCATGACACCGCGTTCGCCATCTTTATATGTACGAACGTTAAGCTGACGCGTTTCGACTTCTTTCTTGCCTACGACGAGCATGTACGGATTTTTCTGCATTTCGGCCTGACGAATCTTGTACCCGATTTTTTCGCGGCGATCGTCAATCCAAGTGCGGATTCCAGCTGCTTCATATTCTTTTGCAATTTCCTGGCAGAAGGGAACCTGATCGTCCGCGATTGGCAGGAAAGTCGCCTGAACAGGGGCAAGCCAGGTTGGAAGGGCGCCGGCGAGGTGTTCCAGCATAATACCGATAAAACGCTCATATGAACCAAAAATGGCGCGGTGAATGACGACAGGGCGTGCCACCGAGTTTTCCGGGGTCACGTATTCGAGTTCGAAACGTTCCGGAAGCTGGAAGTCGAGCTGGATCGTCGCACACTGAATCTGACGACCGAGCGAGTCCTGGATGAGAATATCGATTTTCGGACCATAGAAAGCGCCGTCTTTCGGATTAAGTTTGTATTTAATGCCATTCTTCGTCATGGCGTTCGCAAGTGCGGCTTCAGCCTGATCCCACAACGAAATTTCGCCCATGTAATCATCTGGACGGGTCGAAAGATAGAATTTGTATTCGAGGTCGAACAGGCGATAGAAACCGCCAATGAGCTTGATGAGACGGCCGATTTCGTCTTCGATCTGGTCGGGAGCGACGAACAGATGGGCATCATCCTGCATGAACTGACGAACGCGAGTCAGGCCGGAAAGCGCGCCAGAAAGCTCGTTGCGATGAAGAACCTGGCGTTCGGCGACGCGATACGGAAGCTCGCGATAGCTGTGTTTATGCTGTTTGTAGAAAAGCATCGTATCCGGACAGTTCATCGGTTTGAGGCACATCATTTTGCCGTCGACTTCGAGTTTGAACATGGCGTCAGCATAGTGTTCCAGATGACCGCTCGTGCGATAGAGTTCCGAATCGTACATAATCGGATTGAAGATTTCGACATAGCCTTCTTCGCGCTGAACTTCCGACCACAGATTGTGGAGTTCTTTATAGACGGTATAGCCTTTGGGCTGCCAGAAAATACAGCCGGGAGCATACGGATGCATAAAGAAGAGATCGAGTTCTTTGCCAAGTTTGCGATGATCGCGTTTTTTGGCTTCTTCCTGGATTTCGAGATAAGCATCGAGTTCGGCTTTAGTCGGCCAAACAGTGCCGTAAATACGCTGAAGCATCGGCTTGGTCGAGTCACCGCGCCAGTAAGCACCGGCGACACTCGTCAATTTGAAATGCTTGCATTCGCCGGTGCGACGGACGTGAGGACCTGCGCACAAATCGGTGAAATTCGACTGCTTGTAAATCGACACCATTTCGTCGGCAATGCCTTCGATGAGTTCGAGTTTATAGGGCTGATCCTTAAAGAATTCGCGGGCTTCCTGCCTGGTCATTTCGGAATGCAAAAAGTCGGCATTCGATTTGATGATTTCTTTCATCTTTTTCGAAATGACTTCGAGATCGGCATCTGTCAGAGGACGCGGAAGATCAAAGTCATAATAGAAACCATCAGCAATAGCAGGACCAATCGCAAATTTAGCATCAGGAAATATCGACTGAACAGCTTCTGCCATGATATGGCTGCATGAATGTCGAATGCGTTTGAGTTTTTCATGACGAGCCGCTTCAAGGGCTTCGGCGTTTTCCATTTCCTGATTTCCACAGTGTTCACACATAGAGAACCTCTTTATCCGTGATCGTTCCGATCACAAAAATGCCGGACTCAATGCAGAACGATACGAGAATTCCTGCATCTCATACGGCAGACTAAAAATCATATTGAATTCATGCGCAAAAATATGACTTGGGGCTTACCGACTTGAATTCAAGCCAGAAAGCCCCATGTCTATCCACTAGATTTCAGTGGAAGAATCGAAATCACTTCGGATTTCAAAGCCATTTGAGCTGCAGAGAATTATTTCTTCTCGGCCTTGGCAGCTTCGAGTGCACGTGCGATGCGGGCTTTTTTCTTATTCTGAGCTTTAGCGCGGCACATTTTCAGGCTTTTACGACGATCACCTCTTCCCATGATTTACTCCAGTTTGCGATGAATAAAAGGTCAATAAACTGCAACAGATCCCAAAATGAGAACTCTCTGCAGGACAAAATATTTTATGCGCCAAGACAAATGAAGTCAAGGACTAATCAATTTGCAATTGGCAATTGGCCATCACCATGCCTCAGCCGCGCCTAAAGGCGCGGAAAATAAAGGTGAGGATTCGCAGGATCCCTTGGGAGCACCTAATCAATGTGCAATTAGCAATTTGCAATTATAGCTGCACAAAGTTTAAACCGCCGTTGCAAAGCAACGGCACATCATTGCACATTGCACATTG
>JAZRWV010000146.1:0-11454 GCA_045599925.1 Myxococcota bacterium | reverse complement strand
AAAGCCGTGATGACAAAAGAAGAAATTTTGATGCTTCGTGAGCTCGCAACCGAAGTGCCGATTGCCGAACATGTCGAAGATTATGCCCTTAAACTCGTGCTTGGAACGCATCCCGAAATCGATGGCTGCACCAAAATGGTTAAGCAGTATGTTCGCTTCGGATCGAGTCCGCGTGGCGCTCAGGCAACGATTAAAGCAGCGAAAATTCATGCCATTTTTGAAGGTCGATTCAATGTTTCGAATGATGATATTCGATTTGCAGCCATTCCGGCACTTCGTCACAGAACGATCCTGAATTTTGAAGGCGAAGCCGAGAATATTTCGACAGATGATATCCTTAAAGACCTGATTAAGAATACGAAGGAAACGGCGGAGAAATAGAATGTCGCTCTTTGACGAAGCCTTTCTGAAAAAAATTGAATATCTTTATGTCGTCTCGAAAAAGATGTTCACTGGCAAGCTGCGGGCAGAGCGCAAAACGCGTAAAGTCGCATCGGGTATTGAGTTCGCAGACCATCGCAACTATGCGCCCGGTGACGATTTACGTGCTTTGGACTGGCGTGTTTACGGGCGTACAGAAAAATTACTCGTGCGTTTGTTTGAAGAAAAAGAAGAACTTTCTATCTATTTTCTCATCGATTGTTCAAAGTCGATGCAGTTTAATGACGACATCAAACTCAATTATGCGAAAAAAATGGCCGCTGCACTCGGATATATCGGCCTTTGCAATCAGGATCGCGTCAGTTTTATTGCCTTTAATGAAAAAGTTATCGAACGCCTTCCGCCGACAAGCGGTCGCGGACAGATCTTTAAAGTTTTTAATTTCCTCGAAAAGCTGAAGGGCGAGGGGGCGACATCTTTTGAAGATTCATTCAAAACGTTTGCAAGTGAAAATAGAAGACGCGGAGTTGCGGTTGTCATCAGCGATTTCTACAATCCCGAAGGCTTTGAAAAAGCCTTGAATTTCCTGCATTATCAGCAGTTTGAAACCTATGTCGTTCATATCGTTGACACATCTGAATTCGATATCAAAGCCCATGGCGATGTGGCTCTTGTCGATGAAGAAACGGGTGAAAGGCTCGATATGACGATGACGCCGCGACTCCTTACGAAATACAAAAAAGCCTTTGAAGCGTTATGTCTTCAGATGGAATCGTATTGTGTTGCGCGTCACATGCTCTATTTCAGAACTCCGGTGGAATTGCCTTTTGATGAAATTGTTCTCAAGGTATTCAGAGCTGGCGGATTCTTAAAATAAAAGACAATGATTTTTAACGGTTATACACCAGACACACTGCTTCCTGCCGTTGCCATTGCGGCCGTTGTGATTGCGATTCTCTATCTGATTCGCGTCAGACGACGAACTGTTGCCGTTCCATATATTGGTTTGTGGCGCAATGTTCTTGAGAAATCGTCTCATCGTCGATGGCATGACTGGCTTAAACGTTTGATCAGCTTTCTGATTTGTATGCTCGTCGTTGGGTTGATTGCTCTTGCATTGTTGGATCCTCGCAATGAAGAAGACGATTCAGCGCATAGACATGCGATTATTATCGTCGATTCGAGCGCTTCTATGGCCGCCGACAGCGGGAAAAGTGAGTGCAAATCACGTTTTGATTGTGCAAAAAAGGATGCTCTCGAACTCATCGAACACATGAAAATGACCGATCGCGCGGTCATTATCGAAGCTTCCGGTATTGTGAGTGCTGTTTCTGGACCTTTCCAGTCCGACAAAAATGCACTTCAAAAAGCGCTGAATGGCATGTCAGTTCGTGCGACTTCAGTGGATATGAGAAAAGCCATTGAACTTGCATCACATCTCGCGAACGGCCGGGAAAACCCTGAAATTTATCTGCTCACAGACGGCCAGTTTAAAGACGCCGATGAACTTTCCAAACTCATTCCCGGAACGGTTGCATTTGAGCAGCGCACTTATGGCGAGCCTTCAGGAAACCTCGCCATTAAAGCCTTTAATGTTCGCCGATATATCGCAAACCGCCTTGGTTTTGAGGTCTTTTTCATTGCTCATAATGGTTTTGATAAACCCGTTACTGCGCGCATGAAAATCATGACACTCGCCGATAATGAGTCCGTTTTGGATGATTCCAAAGAACATGAAATTGTCGTCGAAAAAACGCTCACGCTTGCATCTGGCTCTTCGGAACTCAGACTGTATGAAAATCTGACGCTCGGAACGAGCAGAATGGCTGCAACTATTGAGATTATTGATCCTGCGGACCTCACCGATCCGATGCCGGCTGACAATATCGCATACGCACGTATTCCCGATTATGCAAAACCTGATATTGCCTGCATTACACCGGGAGATCTCTATCTCGAAGCCGCATTGTTGCTGAATGAGAATTATCGAGTTTCATTCATTAAGCCGACGGATGCCTCTGTGCTGAATGCCGAAGGAAACATCGATTTGGCGCGTGTTTCTGCTCAACATGACATCGTTATTCTCGACAATTCGTATCGAAATTTGCCGCATTTGGCTCAAAATGAGTGGAGTGGGCGTGTTATCTTTATCAATCCCGATGTGGAAGATTCGCCATTTAAAGCCAAATCAGTCGAAAATCCGATGATTGAACGCGTCAATTCAAAACATGGCATTGCGCGCTGGCTAGCTTTGAAAAACCTCAACATTGCGCGAGCCAATGTCTTTTCCAACATAAAAAATGATGACCTCGTCATGCGCGCAATCGAAGGACCTCTGATGGCGACAAAAAATGCAAATGATCAGCGTTTGCTGGCCATTGGTTTTAGTCTTGTCGAGAGTGATCTCATTTTCCGCGTCGGTTTGCCTGTTCTCTTCATCAATGCTGTTGATTGGCTGATGGATGAAAATGCCGAGCCGCTTCGCGGCTATCCGACAGGAAATGCCTGGCATGTTGCAATTCCAGGCGATGTCGAACGCATCAACATCATTCGTCCGGATCGTGAACAAATTCTCAATCTGCCCGTTTACGACAAAACTGCAGCTATTTATGGCGAGCAGGCTGGATTCTATCAGGTAAAAAATGTTTCAGATGAATCCAATATCTTTGAATTTGCAGCAAATTTTGTGAATGCAGATGAATCAGATTTGTCACAATCGGCATCACAATTGCACGGACGCATTCATTTGACGACGACTTTAATGGATGAAGAAGTCGAGGAAGATTCGGAAGATTCATGGATAAATCGAATTCTTTCACAGTTGCCGGATTCAACACAATATGTCTGGGTTCTTGCCTTATTGATTGCTTTAGGTATTCTAACAGTTGAATGGCTGACGTACCACCGCAGATGGACGGTGTAAGGCCAAAAGGAGAAACAATTATGAAAAAAATCGCATGGATGCTCGGACTTCTTCTTTGTCTGGCCCCTTTAACTTCATTTGCACAAACGGCCTCGACTTCGACAGAAAGCAGCCAGTCGCAGGCTAAAGATGCTAACGATCCCAACAAAATGCTGCCGTCGGATATCGAAGCTCGCTTTAAGGCACTTCGCAGTGATCCCGATCCGGATCAGCTCGTCCGCGATGCGCATTACTGGGTTTCGAACGAAAATGCCCAGTATGTCTGGTACTCGTATATTAAGGATATGGGCGGGGTTCTGAGTGGTGTCGGCACCGATCAGGTCTATCTGCTCGCGGCATGGAGTAATGCTTCACTCGTCATTCCGATGGATTTCGACAAGCAGATTCGAAACCTCCACTTTGCTTATGGTGCGGCCTTTATGGCTTCTGAAAATATCGAAGAATTCCGTACCTACTGGAAATCTGAAAATGCCGACAAGATGAAGGCTGCGCTTGAAAAGTATTTTCCGTCGGAAGCTGAAGTCGCGATGAAAGCCTGGAAACATGGCGTCAAAGAGGTGAATGGTCGATTTAACCGCGTGGTGAAAAAGTATAAGGGCCTTCCTTCGATTTTAAAAGAACTTGCCGAAACGGATGCCAAGCAATATGGCGATAATGCCAAGATTTTTACATCCGAAATTCCGACATTCATAACGGATGAAACACTTTACAAACGCATTCGTACACTTTGGCTGAACCACCGTGTTTTCCCGATTTGCGGCGATTTGACTGGGGATACGGCGATGACGGATATCGGCAAGGCTCTCAAGGATTCGGGGATGGAAATGATGATTCTGTATCCTTCCAATGCCGAGCATTATTTCGAATATGATGCGAATTTCCGCCGCAACATTATTGATATGCCGTTCAACGAGAAGGGCCTGATTCTGCGTACTCGCCAAATGAAATTCCTTGGTTTGGCCGAAACTGACGATTATCATTACAACATGCAGACGGCTAAAAACTTCAAGATTTGGCTGAAAACGACGCGGATTAAAGAACAAAAGGAAATGCTTCGCAAGCGCACGAAGACGCCGACGACCGGTTTGTCGTATTTTGATTACGAACCGTCACCTTCGAAGAAGCCGCCTGAGATTTCTGCATCGAAGTATTGATAGGTTTGTGGGCATGGCTATTGGCCGATACGGCCAATACGCCATGCATTTTCGCCCCCTCGCCCGTTGGGAGAGGGGGCGGGGGGCATGGCTATTGGCCTTCGGCCAATACGCCATGCGTTGTCGCTTACCATGTCTTGTTCTTAATCGCGTCATTAAATTTTAAATTATACATGTCGGTATAATTGTAACAGTTGCCCGTTAGTTTATCAGCTGCATTGGGGCAGTCTGACTTGACGTTTTCGGCCTTGTCCTGAATGGGATGTTTACTGGAATAATAGTTGTAAACGTTGTCCATTTTGATGAGGAAACAGGCTTGTGTACTGTTATCAACCCAGCCCGAAGTCTTAAAGGTTTTAACTGAATATTTAGAAAGTTTGTTTCCTGCGCGATAAACGGCTTCACCGACTTCAATGGCTTCAATCTCGTCGGTTTTGGCATTGCGCTTGATGCCGATAATCATGGCAATGTGGCCGTTTCCATAAGTTCCGGCAGATTTATCAATCCATGTACCTTTCCAGAGAATATCACCAGCTTTTGCATCCTTAAATATTGTTTTTAACGCTGATTCGCTCTTGTTATTAAGCTCTTTAAAGTCGCTGTCTTTGAGAGTGTTGAGTTTTGTATAAGCGCTAAAAAGGCTGTTGTTTCGATTGGACCAGCTTGTCTGACCGGCATTGTTGACGAGTTCTTTACATTTGTAATTGCGGACGACTTTTCCATCTTTTACGCAATCGCCGGATTTTGCGAACATTTTGGTTTTCCAGTCGCCCAGATTCATGCGGCCATTGTTTAATGCCCATGTGACGAAACCGGAACATTCAAGACCGTTGTATGGATATTTTTCGGATGAGGTCGAACTATAAGCGGCACCCCAGGGAACTGCAGTCTTACGAATGATGTTTTCTGATTTGCGGTATATCGAGGAATTATAGACATTTGATGTCAGATTCAGACCAAAAATTCTCGTTTTGGATAAGCTGGATGCAGCATCTCTCCAAAGTGTCTGAACATAATGGCTCCTTGCTTTAACCGTGTTCGAAAGACTGATCATCTGATAAGGAATGTCATACGGGAACTGTAGAATTAAGAAGCGAGCGGCTGCGACGACACTTGCTCGTGTTCCATAATAATTACCATCCACTTTGAACATGTGTGGACGAATGTATTTGGTGTACATATCCTTATCAAAAACGGTTTTTTCATCTTCATTAAATGTCGTTGAACCATAAGGATTTGCAGCGCCATACTCGGTTTTAAGACCGCCAAGATTGGCTTTAAGCGAACTTCCCGTATCTTCGTGATCTTTGTAATCGTATTTGGCAATGCTTTTTTCGAGCTTGTGACCAGCGCAATAACCGTTTCGATAGACAAGTCCGCTGATTTTGTCGAAGCCGTCCATATCGAAATAAGGTTTGATATTAATAGTGGCTTCTGCATTTGCTGAACCATCCGCGGTTTTGACGGCGACTTTGACCGATTTGGGGTGGCGGATGAGATGGATAAACTGAACCGTTTCTGTTTTCTTAGTCTTATTTATTTTTATACAATCGCTCAGCTTGGTTGAATAAGTATTTTGGCCGTCTTTAGAACTGACAAGACATTTGACGTTTGACATCGCCGTATCTGCTGATTTGCCATCAAATGTCCAAATTAGCTCTTCGTCTGTTGATTTGGTGACGACGAGTTTGTCTGATAAGGAACTCAGCATGACATCCAATGATTTGGGGGCAAAAGAAAGCTTTACGGTTTTGCACGTACCATTTTCGCAAGTTTGGCCAGCTTCACACTGCAATTTGGTGCAGGGATCAATGGCGATGCAGATGTTGTTTTCACAGATTTCATCTTCGTTACAGGATGAACTTCCGCACATGCATTTGCCATCGACACAGGTTTCGCCCTGGGCACAGTCTGTACAAAGATTAATAATTGCTTGGCATTGGCCGTTATCATCACAATATTCAGTTTCGGCATCGCATTCTGGATTGCATTCAATGATTTCGGGTACGCATTCTCCGTCGATGCACTGTGTTCCTGTTTCGCAGGTGATTTCGCAGACAGCAACAGGATCTTCGCCATTATATGGATCTTCTTCGGCTGTTTCGCAATTGCCTTGATGACAAACCTCGCCGTCTTCACAGAGTTTGTCTCCACATTTGCAGACATTGTCAACACAGGTTTCTTCTTCAGAGCATTGGTCGTTACATCCATTCTGTGATTCGCATTCATCGCCAGTGCATTGGTCTTGATTGCAGTTCACTCCTGTACATTCATCTTTACTGCAGTTTTCGCTGGTGCATTCGGGATTATCGCATTTATTGTTTATGCAGGCTTCGCCGTCTGAACAGACTTCGTCACCACATTGACATATGCCTTTAACGCAGGTTTCAGATGCACTACATTGAGGTGAACATATGCTGGACGCTGAAGATATCGATTCGTCATCGCACCCCGCGATTGCGAGTGAACAAAGAATTACCAGGGATGAGGTTGAAAGCCTTTTTTTCATTACGAATTCTCCGAAAGGAAAAAAATGGATTTTTTAGGATATAATATAACGGTGATATGAGAATACAATGATGTTAAGAGTAAATAGGCGCGTAGGTTAGTAGTGCCGCATTGAAGGCGTATCACCATAAGGAGATAGCCGAAGTATCCTAGAACTATATAATTTTATCCTTTTGAGATTTTCAATTAAAATTAAGTTATTTTCCGATTTCGGAGAATTTGTCATAAAAAGAAATTTACAGGAGTTTCACAATGTTCAGCCTCATGGATGATCCGCACGAATCGATTCGCAAACTTATTCGCAATGGTTTTGGTCTTCCGGAACCCCAGCATTGCAGTGTGATGAGTGGCGGTCTTATTAATGAAACCTGGAATATCGACAATATCTGGGTGTTACAGCGCGTGAATCCGATATTTGGTGCTGCTGTGAACGATGATATTGCAGCATTGACGCCGATTTTGAGAGCACATGGGGTGAATGTGCCATTGTTGTGTCGGGCTTGTGATGGCCATTGGTCTGTCGAAGGAACGGATTTTGGGCTTCAAAAGGGCAGATGGCGTTTGATGACGATGCTTTCCGGAGAATCGCACAATCAGCTTGAGAATGTCGAACAGCTGCGCGAGTTGACGCGTATGCTTTCGCGATTTCATGCTGCACTTGATGATTGTCATTATGCGTTCCAGCATAAAAGACCTGGCGTACACGACTTTATGCGCCATTATCATGCTCTTGAAATGACGGTTGAGTCCGATGTTTATCGCATGCATAGACTGTGGCAGAAAGTCAGTGATTTGTTCGAAAAGATGAAAGATTTATCCAGATTTGTTGATTACAATTCTGTGATGTCTTGCGAAAGTTTAAGAATCATTCACGGCGATCCCAAAATATCAAACTTTATGTTTGAAAACATGAGCGTTTCCGGTGTTGTCGATTTGGATACGATGGCGTTGTCACGCGTATCGTTTGATGTAGGAGATGCCATTCGGTCGTGGTGTAACCCAAGAGCAGAAGATGAAGAGCCTTCTTTTGAACGCGAGTATGCCCGGGAAATGCTCGGTCTGTATCAGGAGGAATCGCGATTTTTGAAACGCGAGGAGCGCGAATCACTTGGAGCATCGGCTGCATTCATTTCATTGGAATTGGCCATGCGATTTGCCAAAGATGCTCTTAGTGAAGACTACTTCGGGTTTAATCCGGAAATTGGTCATGGTGAACACAGTTTTATGCGCGCCAAATCGATGTATGAATTGTGCAGCCAGATGCTTTAGCGTCATTTTTAAATTAGTTTATGCTGATGTTTTTACAGGCTTGCATGGTTTATTAGCGTGCGCATAAAACTCTGCAAATAGAAAACTGTGTATTAAAGCTATTCACCTTTGCTTTCTTTTTCAACAATCATGTTGAGAATGAGCAGTGCTGCTCCAAATTCCTGAACTCTTTGGTTATCATTGCATTTGGTGAGTGCACTAAAGAGTTCGGAGTCAGAATCCATGAGCTTTTTGAGATAGTGGCGATCTGTAAGTGTTGCGGCTCCGACTGCGGAATTGATTTTGATTTGTGATATTACGGTCAAAGCATCCTTGATATTATCCAGGTTATTGTTGAGATATTTCATCATATCAAGGCCCATTTTGGTGCAATTGTTACCTGTATCATGGGCAATTCCGGTTAGGACTGAAAAGAATCCGATGGAATATTTAATGGCAGTATAGCCATCAAATTTGTCGCATTTACACGTGTTCTCTGTTGGATATTGAACGCATTGCTGTGTGCATGATGAAAGCACGCCGGCCATGATTGTGAATGCAAACAAGCAAAGTAAAGGGAACCTATTCATTTGTGATTTACCCTATGTAAAAGGTGATGAATGCTAATACGAAAAATATTCGTATCATTTCATGTGGAATTGGGCAAATTCATTTGGGGACCTGCCAGAATGAAGACAAAAAAAGCCCCTAAGGTCGAAAATTTTCTTAGGGGCTTTGCATATTAATGAATTAGCGTTGTTGAAGTTGTGAATTATTCAGCAGCTTTGACGTCAGCGGGAGCTTCGGCGGGAGCAGCAGCATCGTCGGCAGGAGCAGCAGCATCGGCGGCAGGTGCGTCAGCAGTTTTTTCTTCAGCTGCACTCATCATAATAGCGAGGAATCCCAGGGAGAATGCCATCACATCCTCATTGTCTTTGCATTTATCCATGGCTTTGGTGAAATCAGAATCTTCACCCATGATTTTGTCAAGTTTTTCCATGTCATCTTTGTATTCAGCAACAGCAGGATCATCCGGATTGACTTTGCTGATGACTTTCATTGCAGCAACGAATGGTTCTGAATTATTTTTGAGATATTCAGTCATATCTTTGCCCATTTTGGAGCAGTCATCACCTGCATCCATTCCGGCTTTGGTAAGACCGGTAAAGAAGTCGACAGCCGTTTTGAGGGCTTGTTTGGTGTCAAGTTCGGCAGCAGCAGGTTTAGCTTCGTCAGCTTTAGCTTCATCAGCTTTTGCTTCATCAGCTTTAGCTTCATCAGCTTTAGCTTCATCAGCTTTTGCTTCATCTGCTTTCACTTCAGCTGCGGGGGCTTCTGTTTTGGCTTCGTCTTTTTTGCAGCCTGTGAATGCAAAGAGAACGGCAAGAACGCAAAGAATGGAAAAGATGATTTTTTTGTTCATAAAGTCTCCAATAAGGGTATTGATTGAACACATCGCTTATGACTGATTGTGTTCTGTGTACGGTTATACGAATAAACGTAAAAACAGACAGATTATCTTACAAATCACAATTCTATTCAATGATAATCACAACCAAAAGGAGACTGTTTCAGGTAGAAAAAGTCCATTTCTGGTGAGTTTTCATTGATTGACTGAAAATGAAATCTCTTTGTGAGAGCCCTGTGATGGTTGTTGTGCACTAAAAAGCCGGGCTCGTTCGATGAAAGACCCGGCTAGCTGTAAAGTTGCTCTAATGAAGAGTGTCAGCTGTGAGCAGTGTCGTTATTCAGCGGCGGGCGCATCAGCAGCAGGAGCATCAGCGGCGGGCGCGTCAGCAGCTGGAGCATCAGCGGCGGGCGCGTCAGCAGCAGGAGCATCAGCGGCGGGCGCATCAGCAGCAGGAGCATCAGCGGCGGGCGCATCAGCGGGTTTTGCTTCATCGGCTTTAGCTTCATCAGCTTTTACACCATCGGCAGGTTTTGCTTCGTCAGCTTTCACTTCAGCTGCAGGTTCTTCTGTTTTGACTTCATCTTTTTTGCAACCAGTAAATGCAAAGAGAACAGCAAGGACACAAAGAATGGAAAAGATAAATTTTTTGTTCATAGAGTCTCCAATAAGGGAATAAATTGAACATATAGTCCGTTTTGATAATGACTAATTATGTTCTGCGTGCGGTTATACGAAAAAATCGTAAAAACCTTTGGTAGTATCTTACAAAGTGCATAGTTATTCAACGATAATCATGACTGAAAATAGATATTTTGTTACAACCCAGCCGGGGAGAAGGGGGAGCTTTGCATCAGCACCTGATATTGTGATGATTTTATTGAGAATTGAGCTACGGAGGCTGGCTTTGGCAATTTCTGGATTCATTTGTAGGAGCAATGTGCTTTGCACATAGCTCCTACTGTGTAAGACGACGATTTTCAGTCGTGGAGTACTATTCTCATTCTCGGTAGTCAGTCAAAATGGGCTGAGCTGTTCAGAATTTCGTATGTATTGTTGTTATTCAGCTTTGGGGGCGTCTGCAGCCAATGCATCGTCTTTAGCTGATTCTTCTGCTGCAATTTTTGAACTGTTGGCAATGATCGAAAGGAAGGATTCTGAGAATTTTACGACATCCGCATTATCCTTACATTTTGTCATGGCTTTGCTGAATTCTGAGTTTGAGTCCATTATGGTGAGAATTTTTTCAAGGTCGTCTTTGTATTTTTCTGCGTCGGTAGATTCGGGATCGATGTTTGAAAGAAGTTTCATTGCGGCTGTGAAGGATTCTTTGTTTTTGGCAAGAGAATCAACCATGTCTTTGCCGAGTTTGTTACAGTTATCCCCTGCAGCTTCACAAAGTTCGGAAAGTTCTGTCATGAAGCCGGCTGCATCTTTAGCTGCTTTGGATGCAGGTGTTTCCGCTGTTTTGGTTACTTCTTTATTGCAGCCTGTAAAAGCGAGGAGAGCGGCAAGAGCGCAGAGGAAGAAGATAAGTAAGTTTTTGTGCATAAATGCTCCAGAATGGGAAATTCATTAATTATGTAGTAAAGAGAGCGCGATTAAGACGTTTGATTTTGCTGCGTCAGTCATTGCTCGAAAAAAAAAGCCGGGCGATTGTCTAATAAAATGTAATGAGATTCAATGATAATTGTTGAGTATTGACCAAAGACGGTAACTATTCAGCCGGGGCTCTGCCCCGTGTCCTCAGTTCGCAATATGAAATGAACTTCGTTTCCCGAGCAGCCTCACCTCCTTGTCACTTCGTGACGTTCCTCCTCTCCATTATGGCG
>JAZRWV010000145.1:0-2773 GCA_045599925.1 Myxococcota bacterium | reverse complement strand
CCAAGCGGTCTTAGGAAGACAACTGTGGTACCCAACTCCTTGGCTCACAGAACGACATGGCTACGATCCGACTTTTTGATGTTTGCACGTTCACGTCAGGTCCGCGTAGCAAAAGGCTCCGGTCATACCGTTAAGGAAGTTGGCGAACTCATGCAGCGTTTTACGCTGATGCGAAACATGATGGGACGTCTTGGAACAAACACCAGCTGGCTGAGCAAAATTCCCGGCCTTGGTCAAATTAACACCATGCGCCAGCTTTCCAATATGGATTTTTCTGAACTGTTTGGTTCGATGGTCGATTCAGCAATGCCATCCATGGATCCTCAGGCCATGCTTCAGGGACTTCCTCGCGGTTACACCCCCCCTGGGTTCAAAGGCAATATGATGGCACGCCAGCCACTTACTAAAGAACAAAAACAAAAGAGAAAACTCGCCAGAGACAACCGCAAAAAGAAAAAATAATCACGCAGGATGAGAATCAGGTGAACGACATTTTTTCTGACATTCTTGGACATGACAGTGTCAAAAGAGGCCTGATTCATGCGGCAAAAGCAGGGCATCTTCATCATGCCCTGCTTTTTACGGGCCCCTCCGGCATCGGAAAAGCACTGCTTGCACGGGCTTTTGTTCAGTCTGAATTTTGTGAACTCTCTACAGAAACAGACCTGAACAGATGCAGCTCATGTAAAAATTGTCAAAGAATTGCATCAAAAATTCATCCCGATGTCATTGAAATCGAAGAATCAGCTGCAACGATAAAAATCGAAACAATTCGAGAGTTACAGAGCCGAATTCTCTATGCCCCCTACGAATCTTCAAAGCGTTTTGTCATCATCCATGATACTCACAAGATGCAGGATGCTGCTGCCAATTGTTTTTTAAAAACGCTGGAAGAACCTCCAACTGGAACGACTTTTATTTTGCTGACAGATCAGATTCAGCGACTCATTTCCACGATCATCAGCCGTTGCCAGGTTATTCGGTTTGCGCCATTTTCCACATCAGAAATCACGAATTTTCTCATTCAAAAAGGAATTTCTGAGACTGAAGCAGCACAGATTGCAGCAATGTCCGGAGGAAGTCTCGGACAAGCCCTTGAATTAAGCACAAGCGACTACAAAACTGAAGTTATCAGTGCCTTTGAAGACATGCTCAACACAGAATCCATGCTGGATGCATTTTCCTCAGCTGCACTGCTCAAAGGAAAGAAAGACAAATCGGATGCACTGCTCAAACTCATGTCAATATATATTCGGGACATGCTGATACTGAAAACAGCACCAGAATATCCAATCATTTTGACTCCATATCGTTCAAAAATGATGGAACGCTCGAGCAAAGTTACAGAAAAAGACCTCCAGAGAGCCGCCAATATTGTCCAGGAAGTAGCAGAAGCATTCCAGGGCAATGCTAATGAACTGCTCGCCTGGGAACGCCTGATGCTGGGCATGCATGGGGTTATTTTTTAATACATAATTAAACACAACATTCTCTCATGTGTTTTGAACTAAATTTATAAAGAATTGGCTTTAACTCAATGTTTATATTTATCAAGCCATTTGCATTGATTTATCAAGCCATTTGCATTGATAAAAAAGTAATAACGACCGATGTATATATTGGGCCTCTCATATCCATTTGGGCCATTCCCCCAGGACTGCCGAGTTCTATTTTTAATTGATTTTTCAAAACAATTTTCATCAGATTTTAATAGTTTTAATTATTAAAGTTCCTGTTACCACTGAAATCCTTGCAATACGCTTTCGCGGCAGGAGACGTTCGATTGTGAGCGCCCCCAGCTTTCCTCAGTTCACAATATGGAATGCGCTTCGTTTCCCGCGCCTGTCGGTGCCCCAACTTGCGCATTTTATTTGTACACTGGGCTCTGCGAATTTCGCCATTCACAAGATGACGAAATTCTCGCCCCCCGTCGCACCAGCCAACAAAACAGGCATAGTTTGTCCCTCATATACATTCGGGACTCCTTCTCCCCCTCCTCAGTTCACAATATGAAATGCGTTTTGCCTCTCATCGCTATCGCGTCTACGGCTACGCATTTTCATTTGCTCACTGGGCTCTGCGAATTTCGCCGTTCGCTGGACGGCGAAATTCTCGGCCCCCACCGTCACGCCGACCTTTGACCAGGCGAGTATGCAGAAAATACACGAGTGCTAAGAAGCTTTTGCATTTTTTGCAAAAAAATCTGTATTAGCACAGAGACGATGTATTTGTCCGCAGTGACGCCGTATCATCATGAACACAAACAGTCCTCGTCAGAACGGAATGTGCATGGAAAATACGTTATATTTTCGATTCCGCATCCGGAAGTTCAACAGAGGTACGTATGCATCTGCTATCCAAACCGGCCGGCCACCATTATTGCTTTAAGGAGGAGCTCTCTGAGGCATCATTTTCTCCCATAAAAGAGAAAGACTTCATGTCCTTCACTATAATGATTACCTCAAAAAAAATTGTGACACCTGCAGTGCCGATTTTTTTTCATTTTTTATGAATATTGTAATCCCCTGAATGCCCCCCTATATTCCTTCACACAAAGTCTGCATTTCGTTATGAGCATTGTTCTAGATTTCGCAGGAAAAACTTACCGCTTTTAACTGAGCATATGGAGTTATCTTTTGTATTGTAAAGCAGCGGCAAACAACTAAAATTTTGTCGTAACTATTCAGCCGGGGGCTCTTGGATAGAGGTGGATACACCACGCCGTTGACAGCATCCGTAAAAATAAGCTGCCTATCTGTGATGATGTGGGATG
>JAZRWV010000144.1:0-4793 GCA_045599925.1 Myxococcota bacterium | reverse complement strand
CGATTTGAAGCCAATGATGCCAAAGAAGCTGCAGGGGATTTTGCACTCTGGAAAGGGGAGCCGTCAGAAGAAAAGCCTGGCTGGGATTCTCCGTGGGGACGCGGACGGCCTGGCTGGCATATTGAATGTTCCTGCATGAGCACAAAATATTTGACGCCTTCATTCGATATTCATGGTGGCGGACGTGATCTCATTTTTCCGCATCATGAAAATGAAATTGCTCAGGCAAAAGGTGCTCAGGATGGCGATTTTGCTCGTCATTGGATGCATGTCGGAATGGTCGAAATCAATGGCGAAAAAATGAGCCATTCTCTCAAGAATTTCTGGACTATTCGTGATATCGCAAAACAAGTTCATCCCGAAGCTCTTCGTTATTTCTTCCTGACAACACACTATCGCAACAACATTAATTTCTCTCACGATACAATTCAGGAAGCAACACTTCGGATCACTTCCCTTTATCGCACGCTGGATGCGGCAGATCGCCTTTGTGCACCTGCACTCGCAAAAGATTCGTCTCTTTGTGCTGATGATAATGTCGTCAAGGAACAGGTCGATGCTTTTGTGGATGCAATGGCTGATGACCTCAATACTCCTAAAGCTCTTGCCATTATGGCTCAATGTGCAAAACTCGCCAATGAGATTATTGATGCCCGTGGTAAGAAAAAACCTGAACAATTACGCGCTGTGCTCGCATATCGCAAGGCTCTTCAGTGTATGGGCGATCATTGCGGACTGTTCACCAGAACACCAGAAAAGGCTCTTCTTGAACTTCGCGATTATGCGGTGAAAAGACTTAATCTCGATGTTGCTGAAATAGAAAAGCTCCTTGCTGAACGTACACAGGCTCGTGCTGATAAAAACTGGGCAGTTTCCGACCAGATTCGTGACAAACTTGCTGAAATGGGTGTTCAGATTCTCGATCGTCCAGAAGGGACAACCTGGCAGATTAGTTAAGCCATTTCATCCCTCGCATAAAGTGATAGGAGTTTGGAGGTCATATGAAGGTCATTTATAAAGCACTTGCAAGTGTCGGCATGCTAGCCCTTTCTACTGCTGCTGCACTGGGGGTTCGGCACCTCGCCGCAGCCTCTAAAAAAAGAAAGGAAGAGAAAAAGACTGATTTGGAAAAAAATCGGGAAAATAATCAGGATGATTCGCAAGTTACTGATAATAACAGGGCTGACTTGCAAGTCGTCGAATCCTGTGTTGAAATTTCCAAAATGTCTTGTGAAAATGAGTCCGATAATTCATCAGATGGTGTTGTGAATGACAATTCGTCAAAGGACGAGGAAGAATCGGCAGGCTCTGATGATGAGGTAAATAAGACATCTGAAGAGACTGCCTCAGACAATCAGGGCTGAGTTTGATTTAAAATGCTGAACGGAACGGAACTCAACCTCTTATTTTCTCAGGTGTTTGGCTATTCTGCAACGGAATCTGGTCATCGTATGGGATTTCTCGTTGATGTTCCGAGCTGTGCTTCAGAAGATACACCTGAATGGGGGGCACGCCGGGCTCTAGTCATGAAATGGGCCAGGGCTTTGGCGAAGACTTCCTATCATGCCTGTATGGTTTATGCCTATGAAAGTGTTGGAAGGCATAATGCTGAACTGCGTCATCCCGTTCACTGTATTTCTCTTCAGGATGAAATCCCGGATAGTGCCAGCCATCTGGTGCATTATCGTGGCGAAGTTGCTGATGTTTCCGAAATTTATTCCCGGGCTGAATTTTGGATTGCGTTGACGCAGTTTTCAGTCGTGGGACCGATTAAGATTGCGGCTGCAAGATATGGTTTCAGAGCGGCTGCTTTGCCAGAATTTTCTCTCAAAATGCTGCCAGCTCTGTCGATTGATGTGGCGTCAATTGATGCGCGGGTGTCCAGGCTTGCTCATGCATTAACACATGCACAGCAGGTCGATTTGTTTTTTGATGTCAAAGGACAGGAATTTCAACTGACTCTTGATCTGCGTTTCCGAATGGGATTTTCTGTTTCCGGACGGTTTATCAATAACGGGCAAGCGGGTACTTTGCCTTCAGGTGAAGCATATATTGTTCCTTATGAAGGCGAAAAAATAGGTATGATTTCATTGTCAGAAGGCATCTTGCCGCTTGAATGTGATGGCAATATTGCGCTCTGTGAAATCTCTGAAAACCGGATTGTCTGTATCGATGGAAATAATGTATTTGCAGAGAAACTTCGCAGAATGCTTTCTAATGAACCCGCCATGTCAAACATTGCAGAGCTTGGTTTGGGGGTGCTTGGCGAGTGGGGGATTACTGCAGTTGGACAGAACATTCATGATGAAAAGCTGGGGGTGCACATAGGGCTTGGGCGATCGGAACATCTTGGCGGGGTCACATCACCAGCTGACTTCCGTGTTCCGGCCTCTGCTTCTCATGTCGATTATATATTTCACCACAGTTTGATGCCCGATGTTCTGTTAAAACGCGGCGTGCTTTATTTCAATAAAGATAAAGTCGTTTTTATTCAGCATGAAAAATATATGTATGATGATCTTGCGATGATGAATGAAGAACGGCCTTATTGAAAGATGCAAAACGAGATACTTGGCGAGTGTATGGCTTTTCGCTGCTGTCTGGAAAGAACACTCGCCGGGCACATGTACAGAAAAAGCGGCGTATTGGCAGCGCCAATAGCCGCTTTCGGATGCGTATTGGCAGCGCCAATAGCAGCCGTTTTATAAAATATATATCATTCCTGGTTTGAATAGACAACGGATGGAACAATGGCATTGGTATATTTGATGGCCAGGGCTGAACCGTAAATCACCATCTGACAGTCTTTCTGATTCTCGGAGAAGGTTCTTTTTACGGATGCGCCGGTGGTTATTTTTTTCAGTGAAATAGAGGCGCTTTCCTCCTGAGAGGCTGATTCTGCGACAGCCTTGTGGTCTCCGGCACGTCTCTCTTTGTGAGAGTACGAAACAGAACCGCTGTAGTTGAGTTCAGGAACGATGGCTGTACTGCTGGATTCGTAATCAAAGTTGTCCGCGACACCGACGTCATGACATTTTTCTTCGTATTCGACATTGATATTGACGATGGCATCTGCACCGGCTTTGTAAGCCGCTTCGAGAAGATGGCGCTCGACAAGATAAGTGCCGTCCATGGTTTTGTTGTGAATCCCCTTGGCTTTCGAAAAACGCTTGCTGTATCCGTCACCGCTGTAGGCCTCTGAGTTGAACTTTTCGCGAAGGAATTCGGACATGGACACGGATGTTTCTGCAAAAACCGGCTGGACGACGACAAAATCCTTCATGGGAACTTCGACGTGATATTTGTCTACGTTCTGTGGGGTAATGCTCTGAATATCATGAACATAGTCGTGGGACGGGGCAAATGAAGAACAGCCGAATGAAAGCGCGGCAATGGCACCTGCCATTGATGCAAGAATGAGTTTTTTCATCATAACTCTCCCAAATGAGTCTTTAACAAAATCTGGTACCGCACCAGTATGGGGGAATCATAACCAAAATTTCATTTTGCACAAAAAAAGGACCTTTTCAGCTGCCGTGGGGGACTGAAAAGTCAGCGGGTGTTCGTTTTCTGTCTGTTTTTTGTAAAACGCATGTTTTGTTTTTGGGGCCCGGTGCTATCTCCCTTTGGTCGATACGCACCGGCATTTGCGCCGTCTACTCGCTGACGCTCCATACGCCGGCGCGATTTTTTTGAGCAGATTGCTTTTTTTCGCATGGAAAGGCTTGTACAGACAGAGACGGGCCGGCGTTTTTCATCCGTCAGAACGCGTGCATGCGAAAAAAAAGCCGCCGGAAAACCGGCGGCTTCAGCATCATTCAGTTGTTTATGAAATCAGTTTGTGTTGTTGAGCTTGGTGAGGTTTAAGCCCAGAGGATAGGCGTAGGAGGTTGAACTCTGATAACCATAACTCAGAACGCCAATCGGTTTGTCGGCGATGAGCTTAAATGCTTTGGAACTACTTCCTGTTGCCCCAAGATTATATCGGTAATATTTATAACTCGTACCTGTTACCTGAGTAAGATCTGTATTTTTGAGTCTTAATTTTTCAATAATACTACCATTGTTCGAGATCTCATTAATAATGATAGATTGAATATCATCGGGAGCAACAATGGTAATATTGTTAGAGTTATAGTTTGCAGGAGTCATAAAGGAATAATCACTTCTGAACTGCTGCACAGGGACCGACAGTGCATAGGATGGATCTTGAGATGAGTCTTCATCGCCAAGAAAACTTGCTACGATAATTGGCTGTGTTGATGAGAGATGGAAATTATCGGTTGTGACAATATCATAAGGTTTTCCTGCAGTAATATTAATTGGTCTTGAACTTCCGCCAATTGAACCTTTTTTTGCATCAGTAATGGCAGGTGTTATCGTCAGAACAGCATTGGTAGCTGAGAGAATTCGATATTGGTCGCGTTCTGGATTAGACGTTTTGTATTTCTTGAATCCAACGAGCATATATTCAGTTCCCCAAGACTGATATGGGAAGAGCTGTTCTGAGTAATGATCCTGAACGTCATCAGGCATCGGAACTGCATTAAAACAAGATTTACATCCAGCAATAGCAACTAAAGGCTTATCTGCAGTCAATTCTGTGCCGGTCAGATCTTGTAATGATGCAAGTTGAAATACTTCATATTGATTCAATGTGGTTGTATATGAACTACCAGCAGAAATACTCGGTATTTGAGTATTATTAACTTTATTTTTACCAGCAATTGTTTTTCCTGTCGGTTTGACTGTTATTTGGGTTATACCTGGTGATGTAGCTTGTATTGCCATGT
>JAZRWV010000143.1:0-2180 GCA_045599925.1 Myxococcota bacterium | reverse complement strand
GGGCGTGTTTTAGAGAGGCTTATCTGCAGGGGATTTTTCCCTGGCCGAATGAAGAAATGGATGCGGCGGGGCTGATTCCGTGGTTTTGTCCGCTGGAAAGATTCGTTCTGTTTCCGAATGAGCTCCACGTTTCGCATTCATTAAAGAAGACGCTGAAAAAGCATCCTTTTCGGATTATGGCGGATCGCGCCTTTGAGGATGTCGTTCATGCGTGTGCGTCGATTCATCGAGAAGACGGCGTGTGGATTACGGAGGGAATGCAGAAGGCCTTTATCGAACTGCATGAAATGGGGATGGCGCACAGCATCGAATGCTATCTGGGGGATGAGCTTGTAGGCGGATTTTACGGAACGTGTATTGGGCGGATATTTGGCGGTGAGTCGATGTTTATGCGCGTTTCGGATGCGACCAAGGTTGCGTTTTCTGTTTTTACGAAGCGGGCGGAAGCCTTCGGAATTAAGCTCATCGACTGCCAGTGCTATACGGACAACATGAGCCGGTATGGCGCGAGGGAGGTTCCCCGCGAGGTGTATCTGGATTACTTGAATAAATGGGGAAAGGAGGCGCTTTCGCCTGAATTTTGGAACGGCGAATGGCAGCTGACGTCGAATGAGACATGAACGAAGGGGGCAGGGACGGCATTTTGGCGATTTGCCCTCAAATGCCGATGGGGCGCAAAAAAAGTTTCTGCGTGAAACAAAAAATGCATATTTTTTAACAAAATGCTTTGAACGATGCGTATAATTATTCAAAGTGCCTAAGTGGCACAAAAGGGAAGGCAAGGCATGAAATTGACGGAAAATATGCATCTGGCAGCACGTAAAAAGGGTCGTTTGTCAGCGGGTGCTTATCGGGCATCGTATCAAAGAATTCAATCGCGACGCGAAGAAAAGCGGCGTTTGGCTGAATATCTCAAAGAGAAGGGGGCGCACGGTTCTCAGGCAATTTTGCAGGAGAAGAGTATTCATGCGCATTCCCGACGCGATGTTACGCCGGAGAATCCGGAAGTCAGTGCACGTCTTTCAAATCTTTCGCTGCGCCATCCGGGGTGTCGTCCGGCGTGGTTTGATTTTGAACCGCTGGCGCTTCCGGGAAGAACGCGCCAGTGCAAACGCATTTTCTGGCAGATCGTTACAGATCATGCAGTTCCCCAAAAAAGAGTTATTGCGCTGATCGCCGATCCCGGGATGGGGAAGAGTGCGTTCCTTGCGGAGCTGCACACGATGCTGGAACATGCGCCGGGAACGCTGATGACGTTAGCGCCGAGCATTCCGGGAAATCAGGCATTTCAGGCGATTCGGACAATTCTAGAGCAGCGCTTTTATATCTCGGGAGATGCGCCGTTTGAATGTATTGAACAGTTCGTGCGCGGGGCTGTGAGCAGCATTGTTTCTAAAGAAGAGGCGCAGGCCGTCAGCGACGGCATATTGATGCTCTGGCGTCCGAAGGCTACGGTGCAAGCCGATAAAAACGAGGCGAAAGAGGCTGCGTCGGCCAAGGATTCCGGCGAGAAGAGGGAAGTCACGCTTTGCGGGCGCCCGCTTCCGCCGCCGCTCGAAACAAGAGTTTCGAGCATGGAAGAAGTTCTGAAGGCTCACGAAGCTGAAATGGCCGAACTGAATAAGAAAAAAGCAGATACGGCCGAGGCCGAATCAGATTCGGATGCGGGAAATGAAGCCGCAGACGCAAGCGACGGCGGTCCGCGGTCAGAACCGACTATTCTTTTGCCGGAATTTCAAAAGAGTGGAACGCCCTCTGAAACAGTGGGTTCGAGCGCGGATAAAGAGGAAATTGAGCAGAACCTCGAATCGCTTAAGGAGCCGATTCTCCGCTTGTTTGCTGAAGATTTGAAGCAGAATGCACTCGTCGTCGTACTGGACGATGTCGAGCGTTTTGACCGCGAATCCCTTGCGCTATTGAGCCATGTGTGGCGCAGTCTTCCCGACGAAACGCGTTTGACGCTCCTGGTGACGTCGACAAATCAGTCCATCATTCCGGCGCCTCTTCAGGAATGTTCCATCGATTTCGTCGAACTTTCTGCGCTCAGCGATAACGATTTGGCGCAGCTGACTCACCACATTCTGAAAAAACTCTCGGAAACTCGCGAAAGATTAATTGTCCCCAAGGATATCTGCAATCTCATCGCACAGCGTTCTTATGGCAATCCCAAACAGGCAATA
>JAZRWV010000142.1:0-2569 GCA_045599925.1 Myxococcota bacterium | reverse complement strand
CCTCAAACTGATGACTTGTGCGGTTTTGAAGTATTATCCGGAAGATAAACTTCCTGCATTAACCGATTTGGCTGGCGAGAATTGTCGTCCGTTTATTCAATGGCTGGATACCATGAAAAAATCATAATATATATTTATATATTATGATTTTATAATTCCCGTGCTATCGCCTTGATGGCGATACGCACGGGCTCGGCGGCTATTGCATACGCCGTCGGCAGGCCGCTATTGCATACGCGGCCTGTTTGTTTTTTGTGATGCTAATACATCTATATTTAGAGTGGCAGGATACTAATCAGCCCAAAGGTCTTTGATTTGTTCTTCGGTATAACCTCGTTGGCGCATTCTTTTGATGGTATCTTCTCGTCCTTCTTCTCGTCCTTCTTCTCGAGCAGAGGCAAGTTCGCTGGCTTCATCATGCAGGCGCTTTTCGCGTATTCGAGCACTTTCCTTGAGCTTTTCATCGTCGCTGAGTTCTCGCAGGATCAGCGTGGCTTTATGGATGATTTGATCGTCCTCGAACATTTTCAGGTCCTCTTCGGTTTTGGCATTTAAAAACTCAAGCCACATTTTCATGGTTTGATTCAGCGAGTTTTTGGGGGTGTCGGATGTCGATATGTCGCATGATTCCGATGCATCAGTCTTCGTAAGTTTACCAACTTTTTTGAGTTCAAAAAAGTGCATGAACATTCTATCTGAAAAAATTTCATCGGTACCCTTGATCACTGGGACAACTTCGGTGTGTGGTGACTCCCGATGTTCAAACAGATTAAAGTCCAAAAGGTTTATTGACACAGCTTTGGGCAACGAGACATATTCATCGCCAGATTTTAAGGATGATGTATATAATTTTGCCCAATAAAACAGAGCGCGTTCCCTGAATCCTTTTTATTTGCGAACCTGGATTTCGATATCGATTTGTGTGTCATTCATTCTGAGTCTCAAGTCGAGACGACTGAATTTTGAATCGATATCGTCTGGGGTAAGTTCAGTGTTGCACAATTCCAGATGTGTGATGGATTCTGGAGGAATTGACATCATTGCCGCCACAAAATGTTGCAGCAAATCCAGATGTTCTGAAAATAGCTTCTTAAAAACGATGTCCAGCTTGGGAGAGAGAATTTCTTTCATCATGCATGCTCCTCGTGATGTGGAGTAAAAGCACAGCGACAACCAATGCATACCGTGCTTTTCTCATACATAATGATTACCTCGAAAAAAAATTGTGACACTTCGGATGTCGATTTTTTTGCATCACGAAAAATGATGTATGACTGTCAGTCTGTCCTACAATTCCCCTTTAAAATATTTTTTAAAAATACGCTTGATAGCGACACTGTCACAGTATTTAACTGCAAGTTTTGCCGGTTCGGGATCTGCTCCCAATTCGAGAAGCTGTTCAATACATCTGATTTGCTTTGCATGAACTGCATGTCGGATTGGTGCGCCAAATTTGGCAGCTAGATTGACATCAGCTCCATGTTCGACCAAAAGTTTAATCATTACAGGGTTTTCATAGCAAATGGCATAATCAATCAAATTCCACTCGCCTTCTATATCCGTCGCATTTGGGTTGGCCCCTCCAATCAGTATGGAGCGTGCTTCCATAACATTATTTTGTCTAATGGCATTCAGAAGAGGGGCATCGGCAGAAATGGTTGGTTGCGATTTATGATATTCTTTATAAAGTTCAAATTGGCGACCTCTATTGTCAAACTCAACAACCTTCAGACCTTTATTTTCCAAAAACCTTAGAAGGGGGAACTGTTCGGTGTTTGTAATATAGAATAGAATTGACTTGTCTTCGTTGTCTTTGGCATTGACGTCGATTCCCATGTTGACGAGAGCTTTGGTCGTTCCTTTTGGGATTGAATAAAATAATGCCGTGTTTCCTTTGATATCGACGGCATTGATATCGGCGCCAGCTTCCTGAAGTTGCTCGATAACTTCTAGTTTGGTTGCATAAAAAATGGCGGTTTTACCTTCGGAATCCATCGCATTGGGATTTGCGCCATATTTCAAAAGAATTGGGATAATGAAGTTTGCATTATCTAGTTTTACAGCATGAATCATCGCAGGGATGCCGTCTGCACTGCAAATATCGGGATTTGCCCCATATTCCAAAAGAGCGATCATCAGAGGAATGTCTGACATGAGGCTAAATAACAAGGGCTTTCCGTTTATTCGGCTGTTTGGATTAAAATAGCCGTTTCTATTCACCGGTATTTTTTTGAATTTGACGTATTCGACAAGTGTCTGATGCTGTTCACGTTTAGCTTTTTTATTGAGTTCACGACGAATTAGAATTGTAGCCGATACGGCACCTGCGATGATGGGGATGAGTGGAAGCATGATTTTCTGAATTGATGAATGAAAATGCCTTGTATTTGGGCTGGTTTTGTTATGGTAATCTGCCAAAATTCGTTATTTGAAATTGTCAAAAATGGTTGACACATTTTTAACAAGGTTTTGGTTTAAGCCACTTTTTCCTGAGCGGCATAATACATTTTCCTTTTGACCATTGGGGGGAGTCCGCCGTTGGTTGAACAGATTCTTCTGTTATTCCAAT
>JAZRWV010000141.1:0-9263 GCA_045599925.1 Myxococcota bacterium | reverse complement strand
GGTATAAGAAGGTTTGTAACAGCCGGAGGGGCTACATTTTTGGCCCAAAGCGGCGCAGTCTGTAGAAGTCCATGTTTCTGTGAAACATTTTTTAAAGACGGAGCCGTCGCAGCGGGTTTCGCCTTCATCGCATGCGAGCATGCATCCGGAAGCATCGACTTTGCAGTCGAGAGTGCATTTGAGATTTCCGATGGAATTGGGGACTTTGCTGGAGCAGGTCAAATCGGAGCGGAAAGCGCTGGCGTCGCATTCTTCGCCGGCATCGACATCGACGACGCCGTTACCGCATTTGGGTTTGCATTCAGCAGCAGAGGCGTCGCAGTATTCGCTGGATTTGCAAGCTTTGGCCTCTGAAATGACATTTTCGCTGCATTTATAGAGCTTATTGTTTTCGCACTGATAAGTGGTTTCGCACTCATTTTTGACGCACTCGGCGGTTCCGCCATTCATGAGACAGATTTCGCCAGATTTGCAGGGCGTCGATTGATATGAATTTTTAACGCAAGCCTGTTTGTAAACGAGTGTTCCGGCTTCGAAGCATCGTTCGTGTCCATCGGTACATTCCGCAGAGACACATTTATTTTTTTCGCAGATCTGGTCATTTCCGCATTTTGTGGAGAGTTTCCATTGTGCATTGACACATTCGTAAACGCTGTTGTCATTGCATTTGAGAGAACCGTTTTCACAAGAAGCTGTTTCGACGCAGTCGAGCGTGTTATTGCTGCAGCTGTAACCCGTTTTGCAGGTTTGATAGGCGACCCAATGTTCATTGTCACAGATTTGAACATTTCCATTTTCGTCACATCTGCGGATGCCATTGGTGCATTCAGGCGGAACTTCGCATTTGAAGGACGTTTCGACGCAGACTTGAGGGGCTTCGCATTCGCTGTAAAGCGTGTAGGAGTGGTTTCTGCAGATTTCGACGTTGTTGTTTTTGCATCTAAACGTGTCGTTGTCGCAGGCATTTTTAATGCAAACTCCGAGTTCGCAAGTTTCATCATTAGAGCAGGTTTTTTCGAATTCGTAATCGATGCCGTCCGCACAAAGTTCAACGGTGCGGCCATCGGCAGCACATCTGCGCGTATCAGGGGCGCATGTGACGTCAGAATCCGTACAGAGATTGTTTAAACATACTTTGTGTTTTCCTGCACAAGGTTTGTTTATCGAACAGGTATCATAGCAAACATCCTGTTTGCACACCTGATCGTTTCTGCATGAAACATTACATGACTGAGTATCAACCTGGTTGGTAACCTCGGCGCATCCTGCTATAAGGCCCAGGAGAATCAAACTTGAGGATATATAGCTATGTCTCATCGGTCTGCCTCCTCCAAAAAAAGGCATGCATGATTTAGCTAGAAATCGCATTGATTTTCAAGACTTTTTGCGAATAGATACGCTTTTTTTTTAGTATATATGTAGGTATATGTGTTGTGATGTGTGTATAATGGAAATGTATTGTTCTAGATGTTATGTTTTTGTATGAGGTTTTAAATCACGAATAGCAGACAAATGATAAGTATTATTGGGATGCTCGCAGCGTGGTGGAGAGTGGGCGCAGAGGTCTAAAGCATCTCAAATGCGGCAAAAGACCTGCAGCTGAGATATGAGTAATAGTGAGATGATTCAGCGAAAAGATGTTTAATAGACGTAGGTGCATTTGGCTGGGTTAACACACTGATAAGTGTTGTTACTTAGGCAGAATACATAGCTGGTATTCGAGCATTCGCAGGTCCAGCGTTGGGATCGGCCTACATATTTTGAAGCAAGAGAAGGTTTGTAGATGCAAGTTCCTGTTGTGCCGGTTCTGCCTGGGCATTTTTTAGGTGTTTTATCGTAAAAGCATTCGTTGTCGCGATCAGAGAAAGAGACGCATTGAATATTGGAGCCACCGGTTGCCCCTGTCGTTTTGCAGACTTTTTCGAATCCGCAGGATTCATTTTCGACGGAATCGTCGCAGGAAGTCAAAGTGCACGAGGTCCCTTGGCAGGAGTAGTTGTTGGGGCAGGCATTTCCATGGGAACCGCAATTTTGATTGTTGTTTGCTTCGCAGTTATTTCCATATTGATGGAAACCTGATTTGCAGCCGGTGAGTAAACAATAGCCATTTGAGCAAGTCCAGTTTCCGTTTGAATCAATGGTATTGCAGTTTTGCGGGAATTTGGAATCTGTTGGAGCGCATGATGCTGCTGAATTGGCAACACATGATTTGCCATCCTCTGAGATATGTGAGTTGTTTGGGCAAACTTTAATGACGCATTGGTTATTTTCGCACTTGGCGGATGCAGCCCCTCCGAGGCCCACGCAATTTTGGCAGGACTGGCCGCAGTGTTCATCGTCGTTTAAGCATTGACCATTGAGGGGACATCCCGATGGGCAGTTGATTTCTTCACAGGTACCATCATTCATGCATTTTCCGGTGTAGTTACCGGTGGTGCAGTCTGTAACGGTTGTGGAATCCTGTTTTCCGCATTCAGTATTGGTGTTCTGCGAGCAAACAACTCCGGTGGCATCAAACTTGAGGTGGTATCCTTGCTGGCATTTGCTTACTATACAAGTGCCATTATTGCATGTGCCTTGGGCTGCATTGCCGCTGGCGCTGCAGTTTAAGCAATTGGGCCCGCATGCCGTATCCGTGTTTTCACATTTACCATTGATTGCGCATTGATTGGATTCGCAGCTGCTTTCTATGCATTGTCCATCGACACATCGAGTTCCTTCGGTGCAGACTTTGCCGCATTCACCGCAATTCAGTGAGTCAGTTTTCATGTTTTCTTTAGAGACACATTGAATTCCGCCTTCTTCTTTTGCACAGTTTTCATATTCTTTTGTACACAGATAGCTGCAAGTGCCATCTATGCAGGCGTATGCAATTTGGTTTTCGGGGTGATTCTCATTGCAAGAGTGACCACAGGAACCACAGTGGTCGATGTTTGTCATGGTATTGATGCATTTACGCCCTTCTTCTGTATCACAGACTCTTTCATTGCCTTCGCATGTCTGGACTTTGCACTCCCCCAAGTCACAGACGTTTCCGCTTTCACAGGTTTCGCCTCGGTAATTGTCGTCATCGGGATCATCGGATGTGCATTCGCCTTTTGCGCCGCAGTAATTGGGGTTTGACAGGAAATTAACGCATTTGCCATCACAACGAATGTAATTGTCGTCGCATTTGCATTCACCATTTGAACAGATTGCGTGTTCACCGCAGTTTATTCCGATAAAGTCTTCGCTATCTGAATTTTCATCAAGACAGCGGCCTTTTGCTCCACAAAATTCAGCGGACGTGCTCGGATTGATGCATTTTCCGTCGCAGGTTAATCCGTTGCAGACTTCATCTGTGCATACGCCGTTGTCGCACTTTTTACCGTTGCTGCATGTATTTCCAATAAAGTCGTCCGAGGATTCATCGGGGTCATTGCATTCGCCTCTTGCCCCGCAGAATTTTGAATTCTCTTTGGGATTGATGCATTTTCCCATGCACGCAATCATGCTTTTGGTGCAGGGCGTCGAGCAGTAGTATTGTTTTTCTGGATCGACATGGCATGCGGAAAGTGTGGCTGGACATACGCCAATTTCGAAGCTTTCCGCATATTCCGGGCAGGATTCGGCGTCACATTTTTCTTCGTCCTGCGTAACGATATATGACAGCTGTGCGCCGGAAGATTTATCGCCTGGACATAAATCGCCTTTGTCTTTTACTTCATCCAGCGTGCAGCCAGAGGCAAACAAAAGTAAAGAAGCTATTAAACAAAAAGCGATTTTATTATGCATTGATTGTCTCTCATCGAAAAGGCACAGGAACACAAATCGAATAAATTATGCCCTGTCGAGGGGGGATTTTCAATGAGAGAACTAAAAAAGTGGAGTGGGATTCCCATTCGAACGCCTTCCGCCGCGAAGCGTTTAACCGCCTGGAAACATATTCATACGCCGGTCGGCTGAACAGTATCGATGCAGAAGCGTCCGCCTGCATTCAGCAGGCATTAACCCGCTGGCCATCCGAAGGAACGCCCGGCGAGCAGGTGGAGATGAAGGTGAGGAACGGTCTGGCCTGCATTTTCACCCGTATTAATGACGCAGCGATAGCCGCCGGCTTCAAGGCCGAGTTCTTTGGCCAGTTTGGAGGCCGTAAGAAGAAGACGACCGGCGGTCATCGTGTCATCTTCTGTGAGCTCATGCAGCCCGTCGATCGGCGCTTTGGGAATGATGAGAATATGCGTTGGAGCGGTCGGCGCAATGTCGTTGAAGGCATAGACATACTCATCTTCATAGACTTTGGAGGATGGGATTTCTCCGCGCATGATTTTCTTAAAAAGATTGTCGTTCTGACTCATGTGATTCTATCTCCTGCTAATGCCTTTTATGCTTACTATCACAGCTTTCACGCCCACGGCGTCTGCTCGATATTAAGCAGCGAAATAACAATCTTTTTATGCAAGATTGTCGTCTGGTAAAAACAGCACAAAAAACATGAACTTGCAATACTGAGTTTGTGCTTCGTCTATTCGCCTTTCGGCGAATACGACTCCGCGCCGCGCTATCTCCTTCGTCGATACGCGCGCCACGCTCGGACTATGTGCTCGGCGCGGTAGAGCCGTTGGACACAACGACTCTACCACAGCGCCTGCGCGCATACGCCTCGCGAATATATATAATGTTGCTCTCTCCCAATCTCACGTCTCACCCGTGAAGCAAGCTGTCGACTCGAGTATCCAGAGCATTGCACCAGTGCAGTAAGGTGTTGACTGGCGTATCCAGAGCATTGCACCAGTGCAGTAAGGTGTTGACTGGCGTATCCAGAGCGTTGCAGCGGTGCAGTAAGGTGTCGACTGGCGTATCCAGAGCGTTGCAGCGGTGCAGTAAGGTGTCGACTGGCGTATCCAGAGCGTTGCAGCGGTGCAGTAGGGTGTTGACTGGCGTATCCAGAGCATTGCACCAGTGATGTAAGGCGTCGACTGGCGTATCCAGAGCATTGCAGCGCTGATGGGGGCAATTGATTCATTCCAAAAACATTTGGGTTCATGGGAGTGGCTTTTAGTTGCGGACGCTCAATTTGATCAAACGCGCGAGGCGTATGAAATAGCCGAGCGTTAAAGGGCGTATTGCCGGCCATGCGCCGGCAATAGCCCGATACGGCACGAATGAAATCGTGGCGTGTCCTGTATCTGTACGATTCTACGCCATTAAGAACCTGTGAAGGCAATAGAATTGAAACAGTCCTTTTTTTGTGTAACACTATGAGACTGCGGCATGACTGGCGTACAGAACGTATTTTGCATCAGAGAAGCTCATGAGACGTAATAGTATTAAAATAGTGTGTTTGGCGGCTTTGGCACAGATTTTAGGCGGTTGTACACTGGAGGCGGTGCATGACGGCCAGTACTGTCCAGAGAATCTGGATGGAAAATATGCCGATGACGTCTATGCCAGCCCTCAGAAAGACAATTCACAGAGCATTGAGATTCAGAATGAGAAGTATTGTCAGGGCACTTATCCGATTTGCGTCAATGACATCTGCATGCGCTGTGTGAAGGACCAGGTGTGGGTGATGTTCGAAGGGGAGGACCGGTATTCCTGTGTATCGACGGATGCGCTGGAGGATTGCCATACAAAATCCTGCGAAGAGGTAAAGGATAAAATAAATCCCGGCAGCTGCAGTCCCAAATGTGTAGATGGCATTTTGAAGTCCTGTTCTGAAGGGAAAGAAGACGTTCGGTGCGAACATGGCTGTGCGGATAACGGCAGGGAATGCAGGGAATTAACATGCAGTGCTGGTCAGATCGCCAATGGCAGCGAGTGCGTCTGCGATGAACAGCATCATTGGATTGATGTCGATGGGAACTGTGTCTGCGATGAAGCGAATGGGTATTTTCAGAATGGCGATGCGTGCGTCAAAACAACGGAATGCGATCCGGTCAAGGAAGTGGAAAGCGAGGACGGCTCCTGTTCGTGCAATGCTGAAGCGCATTGGGTTGATGTCGCCGGGGAATGCGAATGCGATGCATCAAACGGGTTCATCGAGGTGGATAATGCCTGCATTGAAAAAGCCGAATGCGACGCCCTCAAAGAAGTGGAGAACCCCGAAAACGGTTTGTGCGCCTGCAATACAGAGGCTCACTGGGCTGGAACAGCCGGCAGCTGCGCATGCGATCTGCTCAATGGCTATGAACAGAGCGGGGATGAATGCGTAAAGATAGCGGGGTGCAACCCGGTTAAGGAAGTGGAAAACGAAGACGGCTCCTGTTCGTGCAATGTCGAAGCGCACTGGGTTGAGGCCGACGGGGAATGCGTGTGCGATGATGCAAAGGGCTATATTCTGGCGGGAAATGAGTGCCAGAAAAAGAAAGACTGCGATCCCGTAAAAGAAACCTACGACAGCACCCAAAATACGTGTTCGTGCAATGTCAATGCGCATTGGATTGACGTCGATGGAACCTGTACATGTGATGTAGAACGTGGCTATGTCGAGGTCAATGGCGTGTGCGCCGTCAGGGCGTCCTGTGACCCCGTTAAGGAAACGTATAGCAGCGGCAGCAATGTTTGTGTATGCAATACGGGCAAGCATTGGGCTGGAACGTCTCCGAACTGTGCGTGCGATGCGGCGAACGGTTTTGTCCAGGTTGGCGATGAATGCAAGGAAAAGACTGTTTGTGACAATGTTAAGGAGGTTTACAGGGGGGAAAGCAATACCTGTGCGTGCAACACAGGCGCGCATTGGGTTGGAAAGTCTCCGAATTGTGCCTGTGATACGGCAAGCAATTACGTCGAGGTCGGCGGCGAATGCAAAGTCAGAGCCTCGTGTGATCCGGTGAAGGAGAATTACGCCCCCCGCAGCAATTCCTGTATATGCAATACGAGCGATCATTGGGTCGGTACTTCTCCAGACTGTGCGTGCGATACGGCGAACGGCTTTGTTCAGGTTGGCAATGAATGCAGGGAAAAAGCCAGGTGTAACAGCGTAAAAGAGACTTACAAGGGCTCAAACAATACCTGCGTATGCAATACGAGTGCGCACTGGGTTGGAACGTCTCCGAATTGTACTTGCGATACGGCGAACAATTACGTCGAGATCCAGGGGGCATGTCAACTCAAGGCATCGTGCAATTCTGTAAAGGAAAATTATAACAGTTCGAACAATACCTGCGCATGCAAAACAAGCGCGCACTGGGTAGGAACGTCTCCGAACTGTGCGTGCGATACGGCTGGCGGCTATGTTCAGGTGGGCAATACATGCCAGGTAAAAGCCGTCTGCACGGGATTGGGGAGCCATGTCGTTTACCGTTCTTCCGATAATACCTGTGTCTGCGATGAGGCGAATGGATGGGCGGGGAACGTCGGTTATTGCGAGTGTGCGGCGCGCGGTTTTGTCGTCTCCGAAAATGGGAGCTGTACATCCGTTTCTCAGGTTTCTGCCGGCAGCAAGATACTATTTGGTCATTATGAACAGGATTACAACTCCGCAAACGGCAAAGAGGCCATCCTCTGGAGAGTTCTTGCAAAGAACGGGTCAAAGCTATTTCTGACGAGCGACAAAGGCCTGGACAATATCGCATATCATACATCGCGCACCAATGTGACATGGGAAACCAGCTACATTCGCGGGTGGTTAAACGGCACCTTTATGAATGCGGCGTTTACGTCTGCCGAACAGAACAAAATCGAAACGACGACGCTCTCTAATCCGCAGTCTCCGAGTGGTGTCTATGCAGGCAATAACACGAATGATAAGGTTTTCTTGCTGAGTTACAGCGAAGTCAATTCTTATCTTCCTCAAGACGAACGCAAATTGTATCTAACGCCCTATACGGTCAAACAGGGGGCGTATGTCGTTGGGAATACCGGCAACAATAATAATGGTTCCTGTACGGCCAATTGTGTTGGCTGGTGGGATACGAGAACGCCGGGGGCAAGTCAGTCTTATCTTTATCACATCAATTTCAAAGGTGAGTGGGTGAAAGGCACAGGGGACAGCGGGCCCGTGGATTATAAAGCCTCCGTCCGACCGGCTTTATGGGTCTCGTTTTAATTGATTTTCGGGGGGATAAAGGGGCTTCGCCTATTGCCTTTGGCAATACGGCTCGCGCTCGCTCTTGTTGCCGGCAATATGGATATAATTAATGCAGTACCTACCTTCATTTTGCCGGCAATGTCTTGTGCCGAATAAATGTATTGAATATAATATATAGGTATTGATCCTTGAGATGGGGTGCGAGATTATGATAGATTGCACAGGTGTATTCGCATCTGCGAATAGCCTGCGCGCATGTCGCGTATCGGTCAAAGGCCGATAGCGACTGCAATCTAAAATAAATATATTGATGTATATAAAGATTGAAAAATGTATTTGTATTCTTTAGAAATAGAGCTGTTAAATAATGATGTGATTTTTGCACATTATTATCATCAAGTTTCACAATATAGACGTCTTAAAATTGACAAATTTCGATTTAGAAAAGATAAAAATCTGTCACTAGGTGCAAGCATTTTACTCAATATTGCGCTCGAAAAGTATGGTATGGTTGAACGAAATATGATATATAAAACTAATCGCTATAAGAAACCATATTTTGAAAATGCACAACATGTTTACTTTAATATATCTCATTCCGAAGATTGTGTCATATTGGCTGTTGGGGATAAAAATGTCGGTTGCGATATTGAAAAAATTTCAGAGATTGACTTAGATATTGCTAAACGCTTTTTTACGGGAGATGAGTATCTTTATATCACGTCACATACAGAGCTTGCGGATCAGCGATCTGCGTTCTTTCGCCTCTGGACTCTCAAAGAAAGTTTCATGAAACTGACCGGGTTGGGCATGGAATTGCCGCTTGATGCATTCCAAATGCGCGTGGACAATGACGTGGTTCGCGTGCAATATTGTTCAGAATGGGAGAATATTAGATTTGTAGAAAAAGAGATAAACGATTATAAGATAGCAGTTTGTGCTGAGGCGTTGTGCGAAATCAAATTCGTACACATTGATTTACTGGATGTGTTATCGTTTTAAGGATATTGAATATGTTTGAAAAGCAAAGCTATGGAATGACTGAGTCACAACTTGGTATCTATCTCGAATGCATTGCGAACCCTGATTCGTGTATGTATAATATCCCAATGTGTTGCAAGCTTCCTGCAACGTTGGATCGCATGCAGTGGGAAAATGCTGTACACAAAGTGGCTTCCTCTCATGCAGCTTTGCACGTCGTGTGTGTCAGAGAAAATGGTTTGCCCGCAATGAAGTCGGATCGTAGCCATGT